>JAYWDF010000193.1:0-6889 GCA_043779985.1 Akkermansiaceae bacterium
CTACCTCACACTCTCCTAATCACACCTAAACCGAACCCACCAAACCACCTCTCAGCCACAGTCAGAAGTCACTTTTACAGAAAAAGATTTGCGCGGCCCAGAAGTTGACAGCTGTGAGCTAATCTCGATTTCAGGAGACCTGCAAGGGTGTCTATCGAGAAAACTTTATTTTCTAATTAACCAGCGCCCGGGGCTGTAGTCGTGACGGTGGTCGAGGTGTATTGCTCCGTCGGTAAGCGAAAGAGATCTGACCTTGTCCTGCCCGCTCACCCCTCCGGCGGCTCCGAATTGTAAGGCAGCTTGTAGTGGAGGAAAACTTCGCGAGTCCGGTTGTAGATGTCCATCTCGGACATCCCGGCGCGCTCCATCATCATGTTAAGCGGCACGAAGTTTTTCTTGATGAAGTTGATCAGGTCCATCGGGTCGTATTCGACGGCGGCGTTGGGTTCGCCGAGGCGCTTGTAGCCGCTAAGGTTCGGCAGCAGGCACATCGTCATCATCGTGAGCGTCTCGGTGCTGAGGTCGCAGAAGAAGAACCAGTAGGGCCAGACGCGGTGGAAGTGCTGGTAGAACTTCCGCACCTCAGGGATCGAGTAGAGTTCCTGCGGGTCATCGTTCCAGCCTTCGACCAGGAACTGGAATTTTCCCATCATCGCGGCGAGTTCCGGTCCCTCGGGCAGTGCGTCCGGACTGAAGGTCTTGAGGAAGTGTGCGGTCTTGCAGTGGCGGACCTGCGGCTCGCTGAAGATGACCATGATGGCGTCGTGTTCGTCGATCATGGTCAGTTCATGGTGGGATCGAAGCCCCGGTTGACGATGTTCATGCCGAGACCCAGCAAGGTGGCCCTCGCTTGGGCCGCCTCGCGCACGCTGGGTTTGTTCCGAGGCATGAGGCCTGAGAAGCGCCCTACGGATTCGCCGAACTGCATGGGTCCGGGGTCACCGAAGGTGGTGAAAGCGCCGACCGCGTCACGAACGATGGGGAGCATGACGGTGGCATTGCGGGAATGGTCCTCCAGCATGAGGACGACCACTTCCTTGCAGTCCGGGGCCTGGGACGGTGGCGTGTCGGTATCCAGATGGCCGCTGGCATCCGGCACTCTCGCCCATGCCTCCACGACCATGACGAGGGAGCGGGCGTGTTGGGCGATGGCGAACAGGCGGGTGACTTCCGCGAAACGATCCTTGGCCGCGTCATCCGTCAACTCGCTGGGCATGCAGAAAATGTAGCCCTCGTCGGTATCGGCGATGACCGTCGGAGGCACGGAGCCGGTGGTCCGCATCATGTGGAGAGCGTAGTCCTGAGCCTGCCGGGCGAGGGGTTCAAGCCCTTGTGGATTCTCCTGCCAACGGTTTCGTTTCACGCGGGCGAGCTAACCAAGGCCAGTAAAGTTTGGCCAGAGAATCCGACCTCCCCGACGCTTGCCTGTGATCCTGCGGACTGTCACCTTCGTCCGGCGGTCGTTGTCAACGCACCGGCCAGTCCAACCCTCGCTTTTCCACATGCCTTTCGCCCCCGAAGTCCAACAACTGATCCAGCACGTGGAGCAGCTCTCGAATCGCCCGGTTCATGTGATGGAAGACGCGGACTTGAGATCGAGGGCCACCGTAACTCCTGCGCGCCTCGGGACTCCCGGCCACATCGTGCGCTTCAGGCCGGGATCGCCATCGCTGGATTACCTCGTGGCAAGCCAGTTGCAGTTTCTGATCCGAATATTTACGTGCCCGCCGGCCGACCGCTGGGACATCGTGTCCACCGACGCCGAACGGGATGCAGGAATCAAGGCGATGGGCCTGGGCGAATTTGAAGAGCCTTTCGCACGAATGATGATCAGCAGCATCATCACCCAGCTCCGCACCTACTCCATCGGGTTCCGGGTGGACGACTGGATCTGGAGGAACCTGCCAGGCCTACGCGAGCAGCAGGAAACCGAGATCCGATCACAACTGGCCGAAAACGAGCGGGCGTTGAAACCGGAGACCCGGCAGAAGTTTCCCAAGCCGCTCGTGGACGCCAACACTTCGATGAACGCGTTGTATGCCACGCTCTGGGGCGAGAGGTTGCACGAAACCCGGTTTGTCATTCCGTTCGTGGCCATGGGCTACCGGGGCAAGGCCGCCGAATTGCGTGCCATCCTTGATGAACTTCCCGACGAGCCGGCGAACGACCGGATCATGATCGAGCGCTGGGCCTCGGTGGTCGGTCTATCAGGCTCCTTTCATTTCAAACCTTACGCGACGGACTGATGCCGGACACTCCCCACGACATTCAGTTTCCTCTCGCAGACTTCGACCGCAGCCAACTGCCCGAAGATCAACGCGAACTTCAGGGCGACGCCTACCTTCAGGCGATCCGCGAACACCTGGCCGCGCAGTTCGTCGGGCAAGGTGGCGCAGCAGAAGTGGCTGTGACGCACGACCGTGTGATCATCCGCTGGAAAGAGTCAGACAAGGCCGAATCCCTCGCGGAGCAGGGTGCGAACTATTTGAAGCAGGGCAACACCGAGAAGGGCATCGCCACCCTGCGTCTCGCCCTGCAACGCAATGTCAACGACGCGGGTGCGCTCTTCAATCTTGGCATGGCCCTTGGTGACACGGACCACGCCGGCGAGGCGCTTGAATTGTTGCAGCGACTCGTCGCCATCGAACCCGACTATCCCGGCGCATGGGTGGCACTGGGCGTGGCGCAGGGACGCGGCCAGCAGTGGGACGCGGCGATCCAATCGTTCCGCGAAGCGGTGGCCCGCCACTCGCAGGACGCTTTCGCCCGCAAGAACCTCGGTGCTGCCCTATCACAGACCGGGCAGCTCGACGAAGCGCGCGATCACCTCAAGGCTGCTGTTGTGCTTCTGCCATCCGACGCGCAGGCGTGGCTCAACCTCGCGATGAACCTGGAACAGTCCGGGGTGACGGCGGAGGCGGAGACCGCCTACCAACGCGTCATCACGCTAGACCCTGGCGGCCACCTCGCCGAAAAAGCCGAAGCCGGACGCAACCGGATCACACAGGCGAAGTTCCGCAAGGCCGGCGGCGAACTCAGGCCCGATGTCCTGACCTGCTGTGGCGACGCTATCAGGATGTTCGAGGCCATGCCCAAGGAGGAAGTCCAGCGCATCACCCTCGAAATCGCCATGTTGGGTGCGAAGGGGTTTTCAGTAAACGACCCATCTATCAAATATCAGCTTCGTTCACTTCCCGGGAACTTCGCTGGACTTCACCTGCTGTGCATCGAATACGTGGGGTTCAAGATCATCGACCCCACCGTCGATATTGGCTTCAACATCGCTGCCGAGTATGTGGAGGCACGGCGTTTGCATGGAGGACCGCAGTAAACCTGGTAGAATCTATGAGCTGGATCATTGTCGATATTGAAGCCGACGGACCGATCCCCGGCGATTACTCGATGGTTTCATTTGGGGCCGTGGTGGTCGAGCCGGGCCTGGAGCGGACCTTCTACGGCGAGTTGCGGCCGATCTCGGAAAAGTTCGTGCCCGAAGCGTTGGCGGTGAGCGGCTTCACCCGCGAGCAGACGCTGGCGTTTCCGGAGCCGGAAGAAGTGGTGCGGAAGTTCGCGTCATGGGTCGCAGAGGTAGGTGCGGGGCGACCGATGTTCGTCTCCGACAACAACGGATTCGACTGGCAGTTCATCAACTGGTATTTCCACCACTTCACCGGAGCCAATCCATTTGGTTTTTCCTCCACCAATCTCGGCAGCCTCTACAAGGGTTTGGTGGGCGACATGACCAAAAACTTCAAGCACCTGCGGAAAACCCGCCACACGCACCACCCGGTGGATGACGCCAAGGGAAATGCCGAGGCGCTGCTTGCGATGCGGGATGAGATGGGATTGAAGATTCGACTGTCATGAGTGAATCCTGTTGGTCGGTCTATATCATCCGCTGCGGCGACGGCTCGCTCTACACGGGGATCGCAACCGATGTGGAGAGGCGCTTCGGGGAGCACGTGTCGCAAGGGCCGAAGGCGGCAAAATATCTGCGCGGACGGCTGCCGCTTCAGATCGTCTATCGAAAGGAAATCGGCAGCCGCTCCGAGGCGAGCAGGGAAGAGCTGAGGATCAAGCGGATGGGTGTGAAGGGGAAGATCGGGCTTGTGAATGGCGGATGATTGCGACGAACCCGCTGCCCCACATTTCCGGGATGCCGGCTCAGCGCTGGCAGTTGCGTGTTGATCCCGTTGACAATCAGTCCCGCAAACGCCACTCCGCCAACGCACCAAGGTCGGCACCCAGTGCGTAAGCGGGCAGATCGGGCCAATTGAAGGTGTTGCCCAACACCAGCCTTCCGGACTGCATCTAACTTCGGAGGAGACCTTGCTTACATGATGGACGAAACCGGTTGATGGATGGGCCGAGTCCCCGTGAAAACACCGCCATCCGGGGCTACGCCCAAACCGTTGCTCATTATGAACCCGAAACCGCCGCCCGATGGGTAAGACCCTCCCGCCCGGCAACGACCGCAACAAGACGCTAAGGACCATCCCTCAAAAATGGCGGAAAGAGGATGCTGCCGGGAAGGAAGCGCTCGCGGCGGGGCACGGAATTAGTTAGTTCGAGTCATAAGCCCCCGACGGCATTCCGCAGGACTAAGCGGCAGCATTCTCCCCTTGCTATCAAGCCTATGCCGGGACGTCGCGTGGTCGTTTCCGCCGCAGCAGCCACTTTGAATTTTGAGAGCTGCCTTCTTTTTCGCATTAGCGGTTCTGCGTTGCTGGGTGGGCGGGTAAAGGGGGGTCACTTTTTGATCAACTTGCCGATTCCAGCGACGATTGCAGCCCCGGCGACCACTATTAGGCTGGGGGGATGGATGAAAAGGAGAGCCGTCCCTACGACAAAAATTATGATCATGAAAATCGCTCCTCCGATTCCCAGAGAGGAACCCGGAGCTGCATGCTCGTTGGTGCTGGGAGCTGGTTTTGGCAGCGTGGCCGCACTTGGTTGTGTCGCGGTGTGCAACGGCCCGCCTCCCACCACCTCACCTATGGGGGCTCCCAGCACCATGATTTGGATTGTGTTCGCCTCTTCGAGGGTCAATCCGAGATCCTTTCGTTTCCGTCCGATTTCAATTCGGTGCTCCTGAGTAAGGAATTTTTTAAGGTAGGCAACTTCGAGGGTTCCCTGGTATTTCATGAAAATCGACGCTTTGCTTTCGCCTTGGTTCATAACTGGAAGGATGAGGGGTGGGGAAGGGACTTACGTGTGATCCAGTGGAAGCGGTCCCAGAGCGTCCGCCTGACGATCCATTCCACCGCGCAGCCGATGTAACGCCTGCGGAACATTAAAAATCAGGAAGGTCCGATAGGGTCAAGTTCCGACTACGGAACAATGGCGATCCATAACCTCATAGGCGAGCGCGTAAGAAAATTGCGCGAAACCCGGAACCTTACCCAGGACCTGCTTGCGGCGGCTTGCCAACGTCTGGGCTGGGACGTTTCGCGGGTTACGCTTACGAAGATCGAGACCGGCATCCGTGCCGTGAACGATGGTGAAATTGTGGTCCTTGCAGCGGCTCTCAAAACCACCGCCGGGGATTTACTGAACCCGGTGAAGGTGCTCAAGGCGATCACTGTAGTGCGGCAGGGCACAACGGCTAAATGACGTTGCTGTTGAAATCGTCAGGGCTGACGCTTTGGGCGTTTTTTGGCTGCTTTCTTTGCAGCGGGAGCAGGTTCCTTTTTGGCGAAAGGCGAAGGGACTTCTGCGATGACCGGGATCACCGTGCCTTTAGGGCCGATGGACCAGATCTTGATGGCCTCCGCTTTGGTCATCACGCCGACGTAGTGGCTCTTCAAAACGGATGCTCCGCCGGAGTGGCCAAATTCGAAGGTAAGGCTTTCCAGCGGTTTGCCCAAAGCGACCATCACCGACGCATGAGTGTGCCGCAAAGCATTGTCCGGCCACTCAGGATATTCCTTGGGGGCTGCTGGAGGATCGAGCAAGTCACACCAGACGTTCCACCCGGCCTTCTGCCTTACGGCTTTTTCCTTTCTGAACCAGTTCGCTGGCAAAACCGTTTCCCTAATTGGATATGCCCTGAGCCACGCCGCCAGAACCGCAGGCATCTCGATAAACCTCCGCTTGTTGGTTTTCGTGGCGTCGATCAGAAGTGTGATGCCCTCGGTCGTTACATTCGCAGGGTCCAGTCGTTCTAATTCGACGTTACGCATGCCCGTAAAAAGGCTGATCGCGAAAGCCGGCACACACTCAGGATAATGATTTTCAGCCATCTCAAGCAGGTGCTTGCATTGCTTGGCAGTGAGGACCCCGATTTCCCCCTTGCGGGTCTGTCGGGTTTCCAGCACTTCGAGGATCTTCACGTCGCACCAGTTCCTTGGCAGCTTGGAGCACCACCGCCAGAAGGTCTTAATCGAAGTGGCCCTGCTGTTAAACGTGGAGTTGGTGCCGGTGCAATTTTCCACATGATCGACGAGTTCGGCCGGGGTAATGGTGGAAAGCATCCTTCCGGCGAACGCTTGCTCCATCCCGGCCTTCATCTGCTCGTAGGCACGTTTCTGAGAATCTCCCTTGTCGTCCTTGAGCAGAATGAATTCCGCCAAGGCGGCTCCCACTTCCTTGCTCGCGGCCTTAGCTTTTTCCTGTTCTGCCACGATCTTCGCGGCCGCGAGCAGCGAAATCCCGTAGGGTTGCAACAAGGCCTCGGCCATGACTGCTTCGTCGGCAAGTGAGGGGCGGATGGCCTGTGCGTTGGCTCCATGGTCGTTGACTTCCTCCTTGAGCTTGCCTGCGAACTCCAGGGCCTTTTCCCGGGTCTTGAAAAAGAAACGTACCCGTTTGCCGTCAGGTGCCAGCGACCGGGGTCTCTCGACCTTCCAACCTTGCTTGGTTTTCGATGCTTTGAGAGCGGCTTTTTCAG
>JAYWDF010000194.1:0-6889 GCA_043779985.1 Akkermansiaceae bacterium
CTGATCGCCTCCCAGACCATTAAAACCATACCACCACCACCATGGAAACTTACACCGACGGCCCTTACAAGCCATTCAAGGAAGCCACTCTTGACGCCCTTCTCGACAAGGAATTCTACCTGGTCGAACTCGGCACCGCCTCTGACACCGTGCAGCTCGCCACCTCCGATGTGAATGCCATCGGCGTCCTTCACGCGAAGCATCAAGGCAGCCCGAATGTCACCGTCCGCATGTTCGGCGGCGGCGGATCGATGAAGGTCAAAGCTGGCGGCGTCATCGCCAAGGGCGCACGCGTGAAGTGGGGGACTGGCGGCAAAGTCGTCACCGCCACCACCGGCGCACTCATCGGCCGCAAGCTCACCCAAGGATCTTCTGCCGACAACGATGTGATCGAAATCACTGACGGTGTCGTCGCCATCGCCGTCTAATTCATCACCCATCATCCATAGAATCCACCATCCATGAAGGCTCCACTCCTCAATCCACTCCTCACCGGAATCGCAACCCGCTTCATGGCCGAACAGCCAAGCGCGGGGCTCAAAATTGCGCCGGTCCTGAATACGCAGCTCCACGCCAGCGCCTACTACATCTACGATACCTCGAACTACACGGATATTCCTTTGGACATCCAACGTGGCCCGAGTTCGCCATTCAAGCGCCTGAGCTCCAAGCTGTCTAGCGACACGTTCCTTTGCAAAGACTACGGAATCGAAGAACCGCTCGATAACATGCAGATCCGCATGTTCTCCAGCATCTTCGCTGCCGATCAGTCCGCCATGGAACGGGCCGTCAATGTGGTCCTCGTGAACCACGAGATCCGCGTGCGCAACATGGCCCGCGCTTGCGCTCAGACCTCCACACCGACGGTGAAATGGAATGCTTCCAGCGGAACCACCATCGTCGCGGACATCGAGGCCGCAAAGGCGGTGATTCGCTCCAAGATCGGAGTCATCCCGAATCTCCTCACGCTGCCTTACGATACGTTCATCGCGCTTCGTCAGGCCCCGGAGTTGAAGGCGTATTACAGCTACGTCCAAGGTGGATTACTGACGATCGACAACCTGAAGTCCATTCTTGGAGTTGAGGAAATCGTTGTTTCGGGCACCATCATCAACGGTGCGAACGAAGGCCAAACCCCAGCGCTTGCTGACATCTGGACCGACGAAGCATTCTTGAGCTACTCCCGCCCAAGCGCGGACTTCAAGGCGCTCAACTTCGCCCGCACCTTCAACTGGACGGCAGCGGACGGCAGCGGCCCGGCCGGCATCTCGACCTTCACCTACGATGAAACCGAGATCGACTCCCGCATCGTCCGCGCCCGCCAGTTCACCGACGAGAAAGTGGTCGCCGCTGGTGCGGGTTACTACTTCTCGAACGCCCTCGCCTGATCCAAATCCTAACTGAACATCACCATGGAAAAATTCAAGGTAATCGATCCTGCAGGAGTCCTCGTCAACGGCGTGCTCAAAGAGAAGGGCGAGACCATCACCCTCGCCAAGGGAGCTGAGCGCAATGCGTTTCTCCACTTCAAGCAAGTAAAGCCGGTCGAGGCGAAAGCCGAAGATCCGGAAGCCGCCGCGAAAGCAAAGGCCGATGCTGACCTGAAAGCGAAGCAAGAAGCTGAGGCGAAAGCCAAAGCGGAAGCCGCCGCGAAGAAGTAATTTGTTGATAGTTGTGTTCATCCGGCCCCCGCTCGCTGCCAGGCGGGCGGGGGCTTTTCTTTTCCTGAATCATGCCTTGGGTCACCTTCACCACCGATCATGTCAAAGCCCGCCTCTACGACAGTGAGGAGGAGGCTTATGCCAACGTCGCAGGAGATGCCGTCGACCGGCTGGCGGAAATCGTCGCTCAGACATGCGCGAAGTTTCGTGGCGCGATCCGCTCGAACCCACTCGTCGACAGCATGGGCGCGGAGCTCACCTTGCCGGACTTCTGCATCTTCGACGCCGCCGTCATCGCAAGGACCGCCCTCATCGGCCTCTCACCCGTTACTGAAGGCGTCACCGATCCACGCCGCGACGAATACAACGCCGCGAAAAAAACGCTCGAATCCCTCGCCACCATGAATCCGAAAGCCTTCGGCGCGGATCCGGCGGAATCAGCGGAATCCTCCACCTCTGCCGCCAGTTACGGCGGGGCAGCATTGCTAAAATTCTAACCGCATGCCTGAAAACGACCAAGTCCTCGAAGCGATGCAGGCCGACATCCTCGGCATCCTGAAGCATACCCCCTCACTCAAGGGGCACGTCTTTGCGGACAATGAGGGCGACTTCAACAGCCGTCTGGAGAAATCTCTTGGCACCAAGACCGTGGGATCTACCGGAAAGCGTGGACTGGCCATCATCGTCCTACAGGTCGACGTCCTCGAAGCCGAAAAGAACCTGCCGGGTCCGCCTCTCAAAATGCGCGCCCGGGTGCTGGTGATCGAAAACATCGTCGTCAATCGCTCCGCCACCAAGGGAACCCTTCAAAGATCCTCGCAGGCCGCGTTAAACATCCTCAATACCCTCCAACTGGCGGGATGCGGCAGCTACATGCTCTACGCGGACAAGGGCCCGGTCTCTCCGCAGACCGTCCCGGAAGGGCTGAGTTCCCACATGGTCACTCTCTATGTGCAGGGGGGAATGAATCCATTGGAAAAGCCCGCGCCCGTGCAGGCGGCGATGGGCTCCATCATGACGATTACAAGCGGCGGCCCCCTAATTATCGACGGGGATGTGGCCGTGG
This sequence comes from Akkermansiaceae bacterium, assembly GCA_043779985.1. GTDB lineage: Bacteria > Verrucomicrobiota > Verrucomicrobiia > Verrucomicrobiales > Akkermansiaceae > Luteolibacter. Next base: position 2,728 of record JAYWDF010000194.1, read on the forward strand.
CTTTTCCCCCGCTGGTGCCGACCGGCACCTATAACGGCCGGACCAACTATCAGGGCAGCTCCGAGGCTTGGCCCGATGCGAATCTCTACTGGACGGGTCAGGTGTGGTCGCTGGAGCCAGATGGCGGTAGCAACCACTGGCGCTCATTCGACGACGTGGCGACACCGGATCTGGCCACCACATGGCAGACCACGGGCAACGCCACCGGCACGCCGATTGTGACGGCGGGTGCCGGGGCGCTGCTGCTGAGCTGCGAGACGCCGGCCTCAGCGATCCGCTACACCACGGACGGAAGTTTTCCTATCCCCACGAGTAACCTTTACACCGCGCCGATCACCGGACTGGCCACCGGCACCGTGGTCCGCGCGGCGGCCTATGTGACAGGACAGCCACCGGGCGACGTGCTGGAACTCACGGTCACCGCATGACTTTTGAACCGCTGAAAATCAGAAACCAAACACACTAACAAAATAAAATTATGCCAGGCATCGATCGCACAACCATCCTCACCGGCCCGGCGCTGGTGACCTTCGCCGGACAGTCCTTTTGGAGCAAGGGGGATGTGACCGTAAATATTCAGGCCAAGCAATTCGGGGTGGAAACCTCGCATTTCGGGCAGGTGGACTCTCGGGTCTCGGACCGCACCGTGGAGGTGAGCTTCGAGCCTTGCGGACGCTTCACGACAGGGCTCGCCGCGGTGATCTGGCCGTATGCGGCCACCGCCATCGGCGCGAGCATCTACGGCAGCACCGACCGACCGCTCATCATCTGGGCACGCGACGGCAAAAAGCTCACGGTGCCGAATGCCTCGGTGACGGGCATGCCCAACATCCGGCTGGGCGTGGCGAAGGTCATCGATGGGCCGATCAAGTTCACGGGCCTGCTGGCCAAGAACACCGATCCGGCGACGGCGGGCGCGTACTATGTGCTGGCGACGGCGACCTACCCAGGCGACACCGGGTTTCTGGTTTCCGACATCAAGACGCAGGCCTACACCAGCGCCTGGGGTTCCTCGCCGTGGGATGCCTTCCAGACCGAGGACGGCTGGGAGATTTCCTTCGGGCTGCAGCTCGCCCCGCAGATGGTGGACGCGTTTGGGACGGTGGACATGACGCTCAAGGGTCTAACGGTCACGGCCAAGGCGGTGCCGGTGGGACCGAGCGAAACGGACATCCTGGCCAAGCTACTGCCGACGAGCGGGCTGGGCAACTCGATCGCCGCGGCGGCCTCGCCGCTGGTGATCTCCGGCACCGGCGTGTTTGCGAAGCTCTACACGGCGGGGATGACGGATTCCGGATTCGGCTACGGCGCCAAGAAGCGCATCGGCGCGACGACCTGGCAGGCGACGCGGACGGTGACGGCCGGTGTGGCGGACCCGCTATTCTATATCGGCGCGACGGCCGCGCCGTGATCGGGTAAATGCTGAAACGCTTAAATTGAGAAGGGGAAAACATGAAGAAGGAACCTAATGAACTTACGGGCCAGGTGCGGGCGCGGCTGGGGGCGGAGCGGCTGGCGGCACTGGCGGAGACGCCGGGGGCACATGCCCTCGGCGGGATCGAGGCGGTGGTAACGGCAGCCTGCACCCAGTGTGCGGGGTTCCCACAGCCGGAGATTTCCGCCGCCGTGCGGGTGCTGCAACTCTGCGGCTGCGTGGCGAAACCGGAAGACCTGGAGGGCCTGTCCTAACACGCCATGCGCATCAGCCTGAAAGTTGGAGCCGCGCTCTATCCGCTCGCCGGGCAGGCCGGGGTGGATGAGCGGGTGCATTCCAGTGCGGGGGATTTCCAACTCCACGCTCAGGCGGCGCGCACGGTGCTGCAACGGGTGAGGGCCGCGAGCGCGCCCTCGGTCGACCGTGGGAATCTCCAGACGACGATTTCCTTCAGCACCTCGCGGCTGTTGGCGAGCGCGGCGGAGGCTTTTTTGTATTGCCTGGATCATGACCGCAGCTTCCCCAGGGCAGGCACGGTGGTGATGGAGGCGGTGGGCATCACCGGTGGGATCTCCAAGCGCTGGCTGCTGGGTGCGGTCTTCGACCCGCCGCAACGCCGGGCGGTGGGCTGCACGGCGCTGCTGAGCTACACGGTGACGGGCAGCGAGATCGTGATTCCGAGTCTGGTGATTTCCGGAATCGCCACGCCAAGCACGGCTAACGGCACGGTGCTGCCTGCGCCGCTGTTCATGGGCAAGCAAGCATGGTCCACGAACGGGCTGGCGGTGAACGCTGCATCACCCCCGGCGGGCCAAGTGGTGGTATTCTGGAACGGGGGGATCTGGAACGTGGCGCGCATGGACGCGACCTACCTCTATCGGGTCACCTCGGCGGCGGACTGGCCAGTGGGGTTGAGCGGCTGGACGGCCTTCACCGGCTCGGGCGCGCCAAGTTTTACGGAAACCTAACGACATGAGAATCACCCTCAAAGTCGGCGATGACTATACGCCACTGGCCGGGACCTTCGGGCAGAGCGAGCGACAGCACACCAGCGTGGTGGACTTCCGGATGGGGGCGGCGGTGGCAAAGCAATCCGGCCAAAAGGTGCGGGCGGGAAGCGCGGGCGAGCGCGACCGGGGGAATCTGGAAACCACGATCAGTTTCACGACCCGGCGGATGTTCGGGAGCGCGGGCGAGGCGTTCCGGTTTTGCGCGGACCATGAGGCACAGTTCCCCCGCAGTGGCAGCCTGATGCTGAGCACGGGCGCGGGCACCCGGCACCTGGCGGATGCAGTGGTCTCGCCGCCGGTCCACCGGATCGATGGCTGTGCGGCGGTGCTGGATTACACAGCGCATGGGGCGGGCATCGTCCAACTCACGGCCGGGAGCTCCCTGGAGGAGCAAGGCGAGGGCAGCGGGCTGGAATGGCGGACCGTCGAGGACGGCGGGGAAAAATGGTTCGAGGTGGGTTTCCTATCGCCCTTCCCGCTGAGCGGGGATGCGGCTAACGGGTGGATCGATCCCAGTGGGCAGACGTTCCTGCGCTTCGCGCGCTCTGAAGATCTGGTGAGCTGGGACCATGATTTTATCGCTGCACCGGATACACCGGAGGATGCCGGCGGCGGCGACTGGCGCTACTGGGCGCGGCTGAAATACCCAGTGGATTCCGAGATCAAAACCGGGCAATTGGTGGTAACATCGGATCCGAGCGAGGATGCTCGGAACGCGCCATTCACGGCGCTGGTGATCAACGGAGTGGCTCAATCGTTGGCTCATTTCCCCTACACGATGCCGGGGCATGCAGCGCAAATGCAGACGGATCTGCGGGCGGTTGGCTGGACGGGGGCGACGGTCGTTTCGTCCTCGGCGAGCGTGTGGCGGATCGAGATTCCGGACGTGGATTACACCACCTACAGCTCCGTTAACTACATTTACTGGCCGATGTATCTGGTCCCTGATAGCTACGGGAACATCATCAATCCGGTCGATGGGAGAGGATTTTCAGGCACATTCGTGAACGCCCTCGGCGTGCGCACCTCATTGACGCGACAATTCGCCCGGCTGGAGATGAGCGCCGGGCCTAATAACCCTTACTAACATGTCCGAAGGCAAAAACATCGAGATCAAAATCGCGGCGACCGGCGGGGACGCGGCGGCGGAGGAGATCCGCAAGGTGGGCGAGGCGGCGGAGGCCACGACCAATAACCCGAACACCACCCGAGGCTTCGGCGGGATGCTCGACGCTCCGGCGATCAATGACGCGACGGCCGCCACGGTAAAGCTGAATGACGCCAGCAAAGACTCTCTAACGCTCATCAAGGAAGCCCATGAACGCGCGGATGAACGCTTCAAGGACATCGAAAAGGAAGTAAAGGAACTGGAAAAACTCGCGGACGCCGCGGAAAAGCAGCAGGCCAAGGAGGCGGAATCCGCCCGGCGGCGGGAAGTTGGCGCGGCGATGGGTGCAATCGGTATCGCGGCCGGACTGGCGGCGAAGGCGCTTGCGAACGTTTACGAGCAGCTGGGAAAAGTAGACACCGTGGAGCTGCGGAAGCTAGACTCCGTGTGGGCAGATCAGATCGAGGGAGCCAAGTCATTTGCAGCGGCGCTGGAAGATCCGCTCGGCGCGCTAGCAGCACTGGCGAACGGCGGGACTACGGTGCAGGAGGCGTTTGCCGATATGAACGAGCAACTCGCGCTCAACGCGGGTGCCATGTCGGCTGAGAC
>JAYWDF010000195.1:0-2325 GCA_043779985.1 Akkermansiaceae bacterium
GTCCGCGTATCCTACAAGCTGAATCTGCGCGGCCCGAGCATGACGATCCAGTCCGCCTGTTCCACCTCGCTCGTCGCGATCTGCCAGGCCGCCACCGCACTGCTCACTTACCAGTGTGACATGGCGCTCACCGGCGGGGTTTCTATCAGTTTCCCGCAGCAGCGCGACTATCTATTCCAGGAAGACGGCATGGTCTCGCCGGATGGCACCTGCCGCGCCTTCGATGCCGACGCTGCCGGCACGGTCTTCGGTCACGGCTGCGGCGTGGTGCTCTTGAAGCGGCTCAGCGAAGCCATCACCGACCGCGACCCCATCCTCGCGGTGATCCAGGGCTGGGCGGTCAACAACGACGGCTCTGACAAAGTCGGTTTCGCCGCGCCGGGACTCAATGCGCAGGCGGATGTCATCGCCCTCGCGCAAGCCGCCGCCGGCGTGAGTCCTGCGGAGATTTCCTACATCGAGGCCCACGGCACCGGCACTCCGCTAGGCGACCCCATCGAGGTTGCCGCCCTTACCAAGGCGTTTCGTGAAGGCGGGGCTGAGGGAAATGCCTTCTGCGCCCTCGGCACCGCCAAGACCCACATCGGCCACCTCGACTGCGCCGCCGGAGTCACGGGATTGATCAAAACCATCCAACAATTCCGCCATGGGAAAATCCCCGCACTGCTGCATTACAAGGCTCCGAACCCGCGCATCGATTTCGCAAACAGCCCGTTCGCTCCCGTCAGCGAGGACCGTGATTGGAAACGCGGCGACAAGCCGCGCCTCGCGGGCGTCAGCGCGTTCGGGGTCGGAGGCACCAACGCCCACGTGGTCGTGGCGGAGGCTCCGCTGCCAGCCCTAACTACACCGGGACAGAAGTTGCATCTCCTCACGCTTTCGGCAAAATCACCCGCCGCCGTTGAGGCGATGGCCACCCGTCTCGCCGCTCACTTGGAGAATGAACGCCCGGACTTGGCGGATGTCGCTTACACGCTCGCCACCGGGCGCCGGGCATTCCCTCACCGCCGGACCCTCGTCGCAGCGGACACCGCGGGTGCCATTCTCCAACTTCGTGCCATCGGGAAAACCGCCGCCGCGCCTGCAAACGCAACCCGTGTCGCATTTCTCTTTCCAGGGCAAGGATCACAATATGTCGGAATGGGGCGCGAGGTTTACGATCACGAACCGACGTTCCGCAGCGCCGTCGACGAATGCGCAACGCTGTTGCGCCCGCTGCTCAGCCACGATATCCGAGCCACGCTCTATCCGTCCGATCACGAGCGCGAAGCCGCCGGACGAGACATCGACCGCACCGCCCTTACCCAGCCGTGTATCTTCGTCATTGAATACGCCCTCGCCAAGCTCTGGATATCCTGGGGCATCCAGCCCTCCCTGCTCATCGGCCACAGCATCGGCGAATACGTCGCCGCGGTGCTCGCCGGGACCTTCAAGTTGGAGACTGCGCTGCACCTCCTCGCGAACCGCGCGCGGATGATGCAGGATCTCCCCGCCGGAGGCATGCTCGCGATCCGTGCCGGAGCAGAACAGCTCACGTTGCCACAAGGGATCGATCTCGCCGCAATTAACAGCCCGCAGCTCTGCACGGTTTCCGGATCGCCTGACGCCATCGCCGCCTATCAGAAGGACCTCGAAGCCCGGGACATCGGCTGCCGGCTGCTGAAAACCTCACACGCATTCCACTCCGCGATGATGGAGCCGATTGTCGCGGCCTTCACCGAAGAGGCGGTGATGACGCCGGCCAACCCGCCGAAAATCCCGTGGATTTCCACCTGCACCGGAACCGCCGTTGACGCGGCCACGCTGGCGGATCCCGGATACTGGGCCCGCCAACTCCGCCATACCGTGCGTTTCGCCGACGCCCTCACCACCGCTTTTGTGGAAAAGGATCTCGTCATGCTTGAGGTCGGCCCTGGACAAGCGCTGGCCCCCTTCGCCCGGCAACACCCTGACCGTGCGGACACGGTGGTAATCTCGACGCTTCCCACATCCGCGGATGATCTCGCAGATCTCTACTCAGCCGCCGGGGAGCTCTGGAAAAGCGGTGTGCCGCTTGATTGGTCCGGTATGTATCAAGGCCAGGAGCGCGCGCGGCTCCACCTGCCGACTTACCCGTTCGAGCGGAAAAGCTACTGGATCGACAACTCGTCGACGACTCCGACGCCGGCTTCCCTGTCGGCACTAACGCCAGTAGCCCCCGCTCCTCGTCCAACCCCCGCAGCGCCCGGGATCGTGACCGAGCGCCTTCCCGATCTCGTCACTAGGCTCCGGGCACTGGTTCTCGATCTATCCGGCATCACGGTAGATGACGACAGTGCCAGCTTC
>JAYWDF010000196.1:0-6882 GCA_043779985.1 Akkermansiaceae bacterium
TTTTTCCTGATCGGGTATGTCGGGCTGATACTGCTGGTGGAAATGTGCTCGGGGTATTTTTTCCATGTGACGCTGCATATTTCACCGTTCCAGAAGTTCATCGGGATTGCCGTGATCATGCTGCTTTCTCTGCTGTATGCCAGGAACGAGGGCCTGCGGAAGATCTGCGTGCCGATTTTCAAGGTGATGATGCTGCCTGTTCGGATTTACGACAAGCTGGCGGGAACCCTGATTGGCGCACTTTTGTGGCCGTTCAAGGCGCTGCTCAGGAGATGGGCCGCTTGAAATACCCATGCGGAATGCGGATCGGAGGATCATGCGGAGCCCGGCTGCAACCTCGCTGCGTGTTGCCAGCCCGGGATCTCCTGGTAGAGCGGGAAAACCGACTTGCCCGTGGTCCTTGCGTCAGCCAACACGGGTGGATCAGGCCGCTTATGGCGCTTGGAGGTGGTTTCCCGTCATTTATTCAGGAGGCTTCGTCGTCCTTGCGCCCGCCCCGGCAACCGTTTAAGACTTCCGAAACGAATTTCCCATGGCCGCAGAATACACCGAAGACGACATCAAATCACTCGATTGGCGCGAACACATCCGCATGCGCCCCGGGATGTACATCGGGAAACTCGGCGACGGCAGCTCGCCGGACGACGGCCTCTACATTCTGCTCAAGGAGGCGGTGGATAACTCCATCGACGAGCACATCATGGGCTACGGCAAGGAAGTGAAGGTCTCCATCGACGAGGAAGGCCGCGTGGAAGTGCGTGACTTCGGTCGGGGGATTCCTCTCGGAAAGCTCTTCGACTGCGCCGCGATGATCAATACCGGGGCGAAATACGACAGCGAGGCTTTCAAGAAATCCGTGGGCCTCAACGGCGTGGGCATCAAAGCGGTGAACGCACTCTCTAACTTTTTCGAAATCCAAGCGTGGCGCGATGGCGAGACCAAGGCGCTGGAGTTCTCGAAAGGCCAGCTCACGCTCGACATGAAGAACCCGCGGCGCGATGACGGGGTGAACGGCACCCGCCTCGCCTTCGAACTCGACCGCACGATTTTCCCGGCTAAGGCGAAATTCAAGGAGGCGTTCGTCGAAAAGATGTGCCGCTACTATTCCTATCTGAATCCCGCGCTCACGATCAATTTCAACGGCAAGAAATTCCGCTCCAAGGACGGCCTGCTCGATCTGTTGCGCGAGGAAATGGAAAATGAAGCGCTCTATCCGCCGATTCATCTCGTCGGCAAGGATATCGAGATCGCCTTCACCCACACTCCGGAGAGCGGCGAGGAATACTACACCTTCGTCAACGGTCAGAACACCTCCCAAGGCGGCACTCACCTCACCGCATTTCGCGAGGCGCTGGTGGCCGTCATCCGCGGCTTTTACAAGAAGCAATACGAGCCGTCCGACATCCGTGCAGGTATCGAAGCCGCGGTTTGCGTGCGGATCATGGAGCCGGTTTTCGAGTCGCAAACCAAGACCAAGCTCGGTTCCGCCGGCATCGCGCCGGAAGGCGAGTCGCTGCGCACCTTCATCGGGAACTTCCTCAAGACCAACCTCGACAACTACCTTCACAAGCACCCGCAGACCGCCGAGGCGATTCAGAAGCGGATCATGGCCGCCGAGCGCGAGCGCAAGGATTTGAAGGGTATTCAAAAGCTCGCCCGCGAGCGGTCGAAGCAGGCGAAGGTGCATAACAAGAAACTCCGCGACTGCCGCGTACGGTACGACAGCAAGCACAAGCGCCGCGAGGAATCCACCCTCTTCATCACCGAGGGCGACTCCGCCTCCGGCTCCATCACCAAGAGCCGCGATGTGGAGACGCAGGCGGTCTTCTCGCTGCGTGGCAAGCCGCTCAACACCTTCAGCCTGCCCCGTAAGATCGTCTATGAAAACGAGGAGTTCGCCCTCCTCCAGGCCGCCCTCAACATCGAGGACGGCATCGAATACCTCCGCTATAATAAAGTCGTAATCGCCACCGATGCCGACGTCGACGGCATGCACATCCGGCTGCTGCTCCTAACATTTTTTCTCCAGTTCTTCCCGGAAATGATCCGCGACGGACATTTGTGGATTTTGCAAACCCCGCTCTTCCGCGTTCGCAACAAGAAGGAAACCATCTATTGCTATGACGATGAGGAACGCAAGAAGGCCATGGCCAAGTTAGGTAAAGCCGCCGAGATCACCCGCTTCAAGGGCCTCGGAGAAATTTCGCCAGACGAATTCAGCTTCATGATCGGCCCCGACATGCGCCTCGACCACGTGGAATACGAGGAAGGCAAAGGCGTGAAGGAACTGCTCGCCTTCTACATGGGAAAGAACACCCCGGACCGCCAGGAATTCATCATCGAGAACCTTCGCGAGGACGTGGACAAGCAGATCGAGCTTGCCGGTGTCTGACGAAGTTAGATCCGGGCCACTCCTTCTCTGTCGGTAGAGGGGCGCTACTTGCGCCGACGAACCGCCGCCCAAGGAACCGCTGCGAACACGAGCATGAGACTCGAAAATTCCGGTACCGTCACGATGTGGGTCACCACGCCCGCCTTCGAGTAGTCCACAGTGTAACCCAAGTCATCCAGTGCGCCCAAGGTAGTCCGGCTGACGAAAAAGGTGCTGGAGGCCCAGCCGGTCATCAGTTCCTTGGAGAAATCCATGCCGTTGTCCGCGCTGACGATTCCCGTCAGCCCGGCACCTCCGTCGACCTCGTTCCAGTGGCCATTGGCCGTACCGCCGCCGCCGCCAAGCTCTACAGGGACGTAAGTGGCGGAAGGCATGCTGAATTCGTTGCGCCATTGCGCCAGCGCGTTGGGACCGGTGTATTGTCCAGAGCCAACGGTGTAGAGTGGATAGGTGGTGCCTTCTAGGTTGGTGTTATAGGTCCAGAGCGTCCCGATTCCCAGGACGTGAGCCATTTCATGCAGGACCACGCTGTAGAAGGTGTTATTTGCCACCAAGGCGGCAACGTCGGCGGAATCAAACTCCATTGCCCCCGTGCTCGTGTAGTAGAGGGCGACAGTCGGGGTGCCGACCGGATTGTTATCGTAGTAGGTCGCGGTTTCGGGTCCGGCACTCCCCAGGATTCCGTTGACTCCGTCGATGGCGGGCAGCGATGCGTTGATCGTCAGAGTGTGGGTCTGAAATTGACCCACTGAGTTGGTTGTTAAATCATAGCCGGTGATCACCGAGTTCCAATAATCGGCCGCATCCACAAACGTTTGCTGCTGAATGGCGGTCATCGAGCCGGAAAAGCTCAGATTGATCAATGACACCCCATGGCTGGAGCCTGCCGCAAGTAGCGCCAAGGACATTGAAATGAAATACTTCATGAAGATGCGAAACTAGGGGCTTTCCCCAACCCGTCAATCCAGCAGAAATTTCGACGCCTGTTCCACGTCTTTATCGCCGCGGCCTGAGAGGTTCGCGATGAGAATGCAATCTTTCGGCAGGCTGCCGGCGATTTTGGACACATAGGCCATCGCGTGGGCGCTTTCGAGCGCGGGGATGATGCCTTCGCAATGGGCGAGCTCCTTGAAAGCGGCGAGCGCTTCATCGTCGGTGGCATAGGTGTATTCCACCCGACCGATGTCCTGGAGATAAGCGTGCTCGGGTCCGACAGCGGCGTAGTCCAGCCCGGCGGAAACGGAGTGGGTCAGTTCGATCTGCCCGTCATCATTGGCCAGCAACCAGGTCTTGGTGCCTTGCAAGACGCCGAGTTTACCGCCTTGGAAACGGGCGGCATGACGCTCGGGGAAAATGCCATCGCCCCCCGCTTCCACGCCCACCATGCGGACATTTTCATCCTCGATGAACGGGTGGAACATGCCGATGGCGTTCGATCCGCCACCCACGCAGGCGACGAGCAGGTCCGGAAGGCGGCCTTCCTTTTCCAAAATCTGACGGCGGGTTTCCAAGCCGATCACCCGGTGGAAATCCCGAACGATCATCGGAAAGGGATGCGATCCGAGCGCGGATCCGAGGATGTAGTGGGTGTGGTCCACCGTGGCGACCCAGTCGCGCATGGCTTCATTCACCGCTTCCTTGAGCGTCGCCTGGCCGGCGGTGACCGCGCGGACTTCAGCACCCATCAGCCGCATGCGGGCGACGTTGAGTGCTTGGCGCTCCATGTCCACCTTGCCCATGTATACCACGCATTCCATGCCGAAGCGGGCGCAGACCGTGGCGGTGGCTACGCCGTGTTGGCCGGCTCCGGTTTCCGCGATGATGCGCTTTTTCCCGAGGCGGCGGGCGAGCAGGATTTGGCCGAGGGCGTTGTTGATTTTATGCGCTCCGGTGTGGAGCAGGTCCTCGCGCTTGAGGTAGATTTTCGCCCCGCCGAGCACTTCGGTCCAGCGCTCGGCGAAATAGAGCGGAGTCGGCCGGCCGGCGTAGTTGGTGAGTAAATCATCAAGTTCCGCTTGGAATGCCGGGTCCGCCTTGGCGTCGGCGTAGGCAGTCGCGAGCTCCTGAAGCGGCGCCATCAAGGTTTCCGGGACGAACATCCCACCGAATTGGCCAAAGTGGCCGGTGGAGTCGGGAAGGGTGGAAGTGGGAGAAGTTGCGGTGGCCATGGACACGCGCAGTGTCTTGTGGGATGCCAACGGATTCAAGGGGAGAATGTGCGGCATTGCCGGAATCGTTATTTCGCGGACTGCGCGGTGGCGGGCGCTCGGGCGATCCTACGATATCCACCAGCGAATGCGGCCGCGGATCGGGTGTGGGATGTCGAAGGCTCGGTGATTTTCAAGAAAGTCGCGGCGGTCGCTTTGAGACAAGCGTGGCTTCAAGGCAGCTTCCATGCAACCCGGTATTTCTGGTATTCGGCATTTGGGAGAAGGACGTAGAGCGGTTGTCTGGCGGGGTCGATCTGGGAAATCAACCACTGGAGTTTGGGTTTCTCCATGGTGGTGCAACCGGCGGTCGCGCGGGCACCGTCGGCGCGCCAGATGTGGAAGAAAATCGATGAGCCGGCGTTGGGGATGACGTGAGGTGGGGCGTTGTGGGCGATGAAGAGCTTGAGCGAGTGGACTGGGTCGGTTTGCTTCATTTGCTGCTTTTTCTCCCACGGGGTGGCGGGTTCATGATCGAGAGTGACGTTGTAATTGTATTTCGGCGATGCCGGGTCTTCGACCCAGAGGTCGCGGGAGGTGACTTGGTGATAGGGGAGTGCTGCCTGTTTGCGAATGGCGGGTTCGTAACCCCAGGCACCACCGATGGCGAACACCCCGGCGGGGGATCGATTGTCGCCTTCCCGCTTGGTAACAGCTCCGGCGGGGACGGGGTGGATTCCCTTTCCCCACACGAGCCCGCTTTTGCCAAGGCGGGCTTTCCACGGCGCGCTGCGTGGCTTCCACGTGTCACCTTGCTTTTGATAGAGGCAGAGGGTGACGGTGGAATTGTCCCAGCCCTCGGCGGTGCCGACTAGGCATTGGGTCGAGTTGGCAGGCAGCTCGAAGGCGGCGGCGGGGAGAATTGCAAAAAGCGACAGCAGTAGTATTCTCAGATTCATGGGAGGGATGCAAAAGTAGCTCTTGAAGCTCAAGGCTTGCGCAGGGCGGTGAGTGTGGCGCGGACATCGCCGATGAAGGCGGCGGCCCGGAGCTCGAAGGGAATGCGGTCCGCATCGTCGCTCAACCACAGGTGGGCGTCTTGTTTCAATTTCTTGTAGGGGAGCAGCTCGAGGGTTTTGCGGTCGATTTTCCGCATTCCCATCGTGAGATGGATGGCCTTGCGGCCGTTATGGATTTCCCTGCCGACGACCTTGACCCTCAGGAGATAGGGGGTATCGAAGGGGTGGATGACGAGCGTGACGTGATCACCTGGGTCGAGCTTCTGGCTGCGGACGTGCAGCATCGCCGAGAAGATGTCGAAGACCGGGGCGAAGTCGAAGGTGTGATCGGTGACTTTGTGGGTCCCCGATTTGAGGGTTTTGCTGTCTTCGCGGCTTTCCACCTTGGTCGGGAAATGACGCACTGAGGTGTTGACCGTTTCTTCGTCATCGGTCTCAACGGCATGAAAGTAGCGAGGGCGCAGGGTGGTGGGGTTCAGCTCGGACCAGAAATTGCTTTGATAGGGGAAAATCAAGGCCGCCGCTCCGGTGCTTGTGGCGGAGGACCGGGTGACGTAGGAGCCGGCTTTTTTCGAATCCTGCGGAGCGAATTCCATACGGATGGTTCCGGCATTGATGGTCCCGTTCCAGCTTACCTGGAGGTCGATGACAGTAGGTGTAAGCGTTGCGAACGGGCCTGGAGCGGGCGAGGTCAGCTCACCTTGCCAAGCAGGCGCGCCTTGGGCACACGGCAGGACGAGAAGCGTGAGCAGGAACGAGCGGCAGAATGCGAACATGCGGCTTTCGACGCCAATGCGGAGGCGATTATTCACCGGACGGCAGGAAAACCGGTTCCGCACGCGGCGGGAGGACGCCAGGCCCTGCCTCGAAACTTGCCTCCTGGCGCTCTTCGCTGACGGGCATGGGGCGGAAGGATTCGGAGTGAGTATCCACGCGGAATTCGAGTTTCATCACGTCACGGTTGGTCTCGGCGACTTGGTCGAGAAGATCCCGGTTTTGATTTTGAAGGCTGTCCATTTTGCGGACGAGCGCTTCATAGAATTTTTTCTGCGCGGCATCGGTCTCGGGTTCAGGTGTCGGATGCTTCGGCGCTTGAGCGAGGACGTCTGGCGCGGCGGATTTCGCGGGTGTTCGAGGCGAGACGGCGGGCGGGGCCGGCGATGCGAGTGGAACACCGCCGTGAACCGCGGAGGCGACGATTTGCACGGTCCACCAGTGGCTAACACCCGCGGCGGTCATGGCGGCAAGGGCGATGCCGCAGAACATGGGAACGGTTGAAGGTTTCATTTTTTGCGGAGTGGGCCGGGCTTGGGCTCCGGCTGTA
>JAYWDF010000197.1:0-6876 GCA_043779985.1 Akkermansiaceae bacterium
GCGCTGGACAGCACCGTGTTAGGTTCGATTTTCGCGGCGAGTTGGCGCGCGCCCTTGGCCAGCTTGGCGAGTGCTTCGCGGGCACCGGCGAGCGAGTCCAGCGTGAAGTTGAGCGGCTTGCGGTAGTGCGCGCCGATCAAGACGTAACGCACTTCCATGGCGGTGTGACCGCGGCCAGCCAGATCTTCGAGCGTGTAGAGATTGCCGAGTGATTTGGACATTTTCCCACCATCCACAAGCAGGTGGGTGATGTGAAACCAATGCGCGGCGAAGTGGCCGCCGCAGGCGCATTCGCTTTGGGCGATTTCATTTTCGTGATGTGGGAAAACGAGATCAACGCCGCCGGAGTGGAGATCGAAGGAATCGCCGAGGTATTCCCGGATCATTGCCGAGCATTCGAGGTGCCATCCGGGGCGCCCCTCGCCCCATGGGGAAGGCCAGAAGTTCGCCCCGTCCTCTGGCTTGCGGCCTTTCCACAGGACGAAGTCGGACAGGCTGTCTTTTTCGTATTCATCCGAGCTGGAACGGGTGTTCTGGGTCTTGCCAATCTCAAGCTCGCGTTGGTCGAGCCGGGACAGACGGCCGTATCCCGGAAACGAGGAGATCTTGAAATAGACCGAGCCGTCGTCGGAGGCGTAAGCGTGCCCCTTTTCCACAAGCGTCTCGATCATCGCGATCTGCTGCGGGATGTGCTCGACCGCACTGGGCTCGATGTGAGGCGCGAGCAATCCGAGATTTTCGCAATCGGCATGAAACTTTTCAGTCCACCCGCGGGTGAACTGGGCGAGCGATTGGCCGGATTTGATCGAATCCCGAATGGTTTTGTCGTCCACGTCAGTGATGTTCCGGACGTGGAGCGTGCGGGTGCCGCCGGTTTCCAAGGTGCGGCGCAGCACGTCCTGGAGTACGAAGGTGCGGAAGTTCCCAATGTGCGCAGGACCATAAACGGTGGGCCCGCAGCAATAGAAGCGATAGGTGGAACCATCAAGGGGTCGGAGGTCCCGCTCGGTCCGGGTCAGCGTGTCGAAAAGCCGCATGGCGGGGTTTAAGGAGTGGCGGGCCGGGAGCCAAGAGCAAACGCGAGAAGAATTTCCCTCAGCGCTGGCGGCGGAATACCAGCAGGAGACTGGCGAGCCCCATCAACGAAATGACGCCGGGCTCAGGAACCGCCTCACTCCCGACCTCGACGTAAACCCAGCGCGGCGCGCTGCCCTTGGCGAGGATTTCCACCGGAATCCGCGCGGTAAGACCCGACTGCGGAGCCGCGGTGGTGGAGGAAATCAGCTGGATTTCCGCAGGCGCGGGAATCGGCTCGGGATGGCGCAGCATCCACGCAGCGACCGCCGGCGAGGCCAGAAATATCCCAAGCAAAAGCGATTTCATTTTGAAAAACCCAAGCACGATCTCCAAAGCGTAATAAGTTTTTAAAAATAGTCAAGTTTTACGAAATATTTTATAGATTTAGAGGGTTGGGTTTTTGAGAAATCCGCCCTAGTTTTTCCCCACAAATGCAGCGAGCACAAGATGACCGGGTGAAGCAGATCGCCATCGGGGTGAGTATTCTGGTGGTGCTGACGATTGCCGTGCCCGGGGTCTTGATCGGCTGGCGGCTCTTGCCCGGACTCTTGGGCGAGTGGGTGGGAACGATGATAGGCATCATGACGACGCCGTTTTTCATGGAAGGCTCGTTCGCCATCCTAGGCTTGGTGATCGTCATCGCCCTGAACCACTGGCATCAACATAAGGATGGCGATGAATTTGTCTACCTGGAGCAGGTCGCAGGACCAGACGTCCCCACTGATTTACCCGATCACGCGAAATGGGCGGTCTACCGGGAAAAGCCTTTGACGGGCGAGGATCCCTCCCTGCTGACGCAGGCGGAAGGCGCATTTGCCATCGGCGATTACCCTGCGGCCACGGAATGGATCGGCGCGATGGGCCACGAAGAGCTGAAGCAGGCCCAAACCCTCGAACTGCGGCTCGCGCTGGCCAGAGCGACGGGGAAAAACGAACTTGTCGGAGCCTTGGAAGACGAACTCCGCCACAGCCGGCCGGACTCGCTTTGACTCTTTGAACACTACGCGATAATTACCTTCAATCAGGTGGGTGGAATTTCATTAATCTGAGTGCTGTGAATAGCGACCTTGTGCCCATGAACTCAGCAAATTTTCTTAAAATGGCCCACGGCGACTTGGGTGGATTGCGCGAGCTCGCATTCGACTTTTTCAACGATACCCGCCGACAAATGACGCGCTGGCTGGCCCTGTTGGAGGCGGGCGACTACACGCAGTTGGGGGCGGATTTGCACCGCTGCAAGGGTGCCGCTTCGATTTTCGGACTTGAGCGGATCGTCTCAATCATCAGCACCACGGAGAATCCGGCCGCACTGGAAAGCAATGGCTTCGATCTGGCGGGCTTTGAGTCGGAGCTCAGCGCTGCGGAAGACGCGGTGGTCGCGATGACGGATTGATTTTCACGCATGGCAGCCAAGATCCAGTCTCCCGAAAAAGAGCTTCGTTTTACGCGATCCGGGCAGGCGGGCTTGTATTGGGTGTGCGCCGCGATGCTGGGCTCGGTGGGAATCACCCTGCTGGCCACCGCGATCTATCGAGATATCAACCCGCGGCTGCCGCACCCTGCATGGGCACTGCTGCCGCTGGCTTTCGCAATGATCCTGGCTCGCCTGGCGCTCGGACTAACACGCCACGCCTATCTGATCCTCACCCCGCTGGGGATCGAGATTTTCCCTTTCTTCCGCCCAGCCAAGGGGATGCGGCTGATCCTGTGGCAGGAGGTGGATCATGCGGAAGTGAATGACCAAACGACCCGACTCACTCTCCATCACGACGCGGGAAAGACCTCGGGCATCCATCTCTCGCTCACGCCGATTCGCGCGGATCGGCGGAGCTTGCTTGCCAAAGCGGTCATTGGCCGCGTATCTCCCCGCGACACCAACGGCTAAAACTATTATGCGCCCCCATTCCCGACAAATTCTCACGGTGGAAGAAGCCTTCGGCCAAAACGGCTGGCATTGTGAACTCGTCGAGGGCCGCGATGTCCTCCGCGCCGGCTTCGACGCCCATCACACGCGGGTGGATCTGATCGCCCAAGCTTACCCGCAGCTTAATGCATTGGTCATTGTTTCCGAGTCGCCGCTGACTCTGGATGAAGAGCATTTGCCGCCGGTCCTCGAGCTGCTGGCCCGCGCTAACAAGCAACTCACGCTGGGTGGCTTCGAATACGATCTGGACCGCGAATTTCTAGTTTTCCGAATCACCAATCTTTTCGAGCGGGAAAAATTTGACGGCGACATCATCTCCTCGATGGTCCATTGCGCGATTGCCGAGCTGGACCGGATCATCCCCTACACCGCCATCGTCAGGGACACGCCGGGCGATTTGCTGGATGATCTCGACCTGAGCCGCCTGCTGATGCGGCAGGACTTGATCCCACCGGTGCCGGGGGATGAGGAAGAAGAGTATTAAAGGGGTATCCGTTATCACCAGCGGCTGAGCGGATTGAATGACATGCTTGGCATGAGTTGCTGAATCCTTGCCGCGCGGGCGGCAGAATCCGACAAGCTCGGTCTCGTCATGAGATCACCTCACACCGCCGCCGCCTTGCTTTGGCTCGGCGCGGGATTTTCGGGGTGTGGTTGCGCAGCAGCCACGCCCACCGCTCCCTCAACCCCACCCGCAACCAGCGGGATTCTTGTCGGTAGACTTGCACCGGGCTCGGAATACGGCCGCATCTGGTCGCTGGCGACGCTCTATCAAAGCGACCGGAACCCGCTGATCGAGGAGCTCGCGGTTCTTGGCCAACTCCAGACGCAGTATGCGTATGGATCCGATGCTTCGGGGAACTTCGGCTCGCAGGATTTCCCAGACGCGGCGACATGGGGAAACGCCGAGGTCCGCCGGATGCGCGTCGGACTAAAGGCACGCGTGTTCGGGAAGCTGTCATTTCTCAACCTGACGGATCTCTATCCGGATCTCTCGCCGCGGGTTTACAAACGGACGCCGGAGACCTATCTCACCTACGCCGGGAGCGAGGCTTTCAATCTATCAGTCGGCAAGACCGAGCTGAAGTTCAACCGCGAGCAGGAATATTCCTCGCGGGATCTCCTGCCCTTCGAGCGCACAGCCCTCGGCAACATGCTTTACGGCGGAGAACTCACCGGCGCGTGGGCCTGCGGCAGCGGCATCGCCGGTGGCTGGCTCTATCATGTGGGCCTCTACAGCAACGACCGCGTGGACGAGTGGTCGGACTTGAGCGGCGGCAGCATGATTCTCACCAAGATCGGCTACAACTACACCCGCCAGACGTCGCTCGATCTCGCCGAGGCGAAATTCCAATACCTGCACAACACCGAGCCCGGATACACCGAGTCTGCTTCATGCACGGCATCGCCCTCCTACTCGGACTGCATCTCGATCTCCAACCAACTCGCCTCCGGCCCCTACGGAATGACGACCGAGTTCCTCTGGGCCAAGGGAGCAAAGGGCCGCCCCGATGTCTGCGGGGTCATGGCGATGCCCACGTATTCATTTTCGGACAAGGTGCAAGGCGTCGCCACCTTCGAGTTCGCCGGAAGCCGGGAGGCGAATGGCGTGATCCTGCCGGCGCGCTATGAAGCTCTAGCAGCAGGCGCGGGGGACAAAAGGGGCGACGCCTACCTCGCGGGATATCTGGGGCTGAACTACTATTTCTACGGCCAGAAATTCAAGCTCATGTCCGGCGTGAAAACCAGCTACCTCGACGGCGGCCCTGGCGGCGGAGGCTTCAACGGCTGGACCTGGCTGGCGGGCTGCCGCATCGCCTTCTAGAGCTAACAATTTCCACCTCCCACGCCGGGGAGAGCGGCCGGGTTGACCGCTCTTCCGGATGAGGATCCTCAGCCGGGATAGTCCCCGGAAATGTAGCCTTGCAGTTGCTGGATCGTGTGGCGCTGGGAGTTCATCACCCAGCTGACAAGATCGCCGATGGACACGAGCCCGACGAGGCGACCGTCGTCGACGACGGGAAGATGCCGGATGCGGTTGCCGATCATGAGCTGCATGCACTTTTCAATGCTGTCCTTGCTCTTCACCATGACCGCCGGACGGGTGATGATTTCGCCCACCCGAGTGTCCCGAGAGGTCCGCCCTTGCAGGACCACCTTGCGGCTATAGTCGCGCTCGGAGAGCACTCCCACGACTTCGTCATTCTCGATGGCGACGAGGGCCCCGATGTTTTTCTCACCCATCTGGCGGATGGCGTCATAGACGGAATCCTCCGGACTCGTGACAGAGATTTCACCGCCCTTGTTGTGTAAGATATCGTAAACTGTTCCGGGTATTTCCATAAGTTTGCTCCTTTTTGAAGTTCTAGTAATCTGCGCAGCCGCGCCCCCGGCGTCAAGATCGCAGCAGGATTAAATTTCAAAATCCTTATTCCTTGCGTGATCAATGCACTCCATGGCTTCATCGGCGCTGTGAAAGCCTACCACGACTTGATGCGCGATGTGCTCGCCAACGGTGAGAAGCGCTCGGACCGCACGGGCACAGGAACGATTTCGGTGTTCGGGCGGCAGACGCGTCACGACTTGCGCGAGGGATTTCCCTGCGTGACGACAAAGAAGCTCCACCTGCGCTCGATCATCCACGAATTGTTGTGGTTTCTCCGCGGGGAAACGAACACCCGCTACCTCAAGGAAAACGGGGTCACGATCTGGGACGAGTGGGAAGATGCGGAGGGAGAACTCGGGCCGATCTATGGCAAGCAATGGCGCGCCTGGCCGACCCCCGAGGGCCGGACGATCGACCAAATCCACCTGCTCATCGACGGACTGTTAGGTAACCCGCATTCGAGGCGGCACATTGTTTCCGCGTGGAACGTGGGCCAGGTTCACCAGATGGCCCTGCCCCCGTGCCACTTGTTGTTTCAATTTTACGTCCACGAAGCTCCGGAAGGCGGGCGCCCGGGTCTGTCGTGCCAGCTCTATCAACGCAGCGCTGACCTGTTTCTCGGCGTCCCTTTCAACATCGCGTCCTACGCCCTGCTCACGAAAATGATCGCCCATGTGTGCGACTACGAGGCGCGGGATTTCGTCCACACCTTTGGCGACCTCCACCTGTATTCGAATCACTTGGACCAAGCTGCGCTCCAGCTTTCGCGCGAGCCACTCCCTTTGCCCACGCTCTGGCTGAATCCAAACGTCAAGGACATCGACACCTTCACCATCGACGACATTCGCTTGGAGAACTACGAATCACACCCTCACATCAAGGCTCCGGTCGCCGTTTAAGCGCATGTTCGGTTACGAAAAACGCAATGACGCGCTGATCTCGAAAGCCGCCTTCGCGCGCCGGCTGGTACATTCGTTTTTGGTCGTTAGCCTGCTAATCGGCTTGTCGCTCGGCGTGGGCATGCTCGGTTACCGGAATCTTGAAAGCCTCTCCTGGACGGATTCGTTTCTCAACGCCTCGATGATCCTCGGCGGAATGGGCCCGGTGGATCCGATGAAAACCGAGGGCGGGAAAATCTTCGCCGGAGCCTATGCGCTTTATTCCGGACTCGCGTTCCTGGTGCTGGCCGGCCTGCTGTTCGGCCCGGTCGCCCACCGGATTCTTCACAGCTTCCACTACGACGCGGACCAGGAGGACTCGAAATCATGAGTCTGCGACTGACGGCCGTGGTCGCCATGACCCCGGAGCGAGTCATCGGTCGGGCCGGCGGCCTGCCGTGGCACCTGCCAGAAGATCTGGCCTTTTTCAAGCGAACCACCGTCGGCCGGCCGATCGTGATGGGCCGGAAAACCTATGAATCCATCGGCCGCCCCTTGCCGCAGCGGCGGAACATCGTGCTGACCCGCGACCTCAACTGGTCGGCGCCAGG
>JAYWDF010000198.1:0-6866 GCA_043779985.1 Akkermansiaceae bacterium
GTCGATCATCGCACTTCTCCCCGCTCGGTTCCTGCTTGGATAACGCTCCCGGCAGCTCTCCAGATACTCTTCTTTGCTCGTATGACTCATGATCCCAGAGAGTGTTTTCATCTGGGTGTCATTCTTTCTGGCGCAACGATCGACTACAGCCGATTTCTCATCCCCTTCCCGGTGTCATTCTACTTGGCGCAACGCGGGCTGCGCTGGCTCTGCATGATTGCATTTGATTGATTTCTCTTGGATCGTAAGATCTCCATCCCGGCGGTTATGTTTACATCCGCTCGGGCACGTTGATGCCGAGCAGGTGGAGTCCCTGCTTGAGGGTGCGGGAGGTCAGCTCGCACAGGGCGAGCCGGCTGGAGCGCGTGGGCTCTTCCGCCTTGAGCACCGGGCAGGCTTCAAAAAACGAGTGGAAGGCGCGGGCCAGCTCCAGCACGTAGTTCGCCAAGAGATTTGGCCGGAAATCTTCGAGAATCGGCGGCAAGACCTCGCCGAAACGCACCAACAGGCGCGCCAGGTGGACTTCCGCCGGCTCGTTGAGGTGGATTTCCGCGGTGGTCGCGTCGAAGGGCGCATCGAGCTTGCGGAAAATCGAGCGGATCCGGACGTGCGAGTATTGCAGATACGGCGCGGTGTCGCCTTGCAGGGCGAGCATCCGGTCCCACGAGAACACGTAGTCGGTGAGGCGGTTTTGCGAGAGCTCGGCGAATTTCACCGCGCCGATGCCGACGATTTCCGCGATCTGCGCGGCTTCCTCGCCTTGCAGGTCCGGGTTCTTCTCGGCGATCACCTTGGCCGCGCGCTCGACGGCTTCTTCAAGCACTTCGATCAGCCCGACATTATCGCCGGAGCGCGTTTTCATCAGCTTGCGGTCGTCGCCCAGGATCGAGCCGAACTCGATGTGTTGGAAATCCCCGGTTTTCCCCCACCGTGCGGCGGCGTCGAAAAGCTGGCGGAAATGCAACTGCTGCGGCACCCCCACGACATACCAGACGTGATCCGCCCGCCACTCGTCGATGCGGAACTGGATGGTCGCGAGATCGGTGGTGGCGTAGAGAAATCCGCCATCCGCCTTGCGGATGAGTGCGGGATTGTCGACCCAGCCCTCTTCCCGGTGGACCTTGAACGGGTCCTGCTCCAGCGGCTTGGTGTCGTCGGAAAAAATACAAACCGCGCCGTTGCTCTCGCGGGCGATGCCTTGCTCGAGGAACTCGTCGACGAGGCCGGCGAGGCGGTCGTTGTAGAAACTTTCGCCGTGCCAGAAATCGAATTTCACATCCAGGCGGTCATAGATTTTTTCCAGTCCGTTTTTCGAAACCTCGATGCACTTTTGCCAGATCGCGAGGTTCGCCGGGTCACCCGCTTGGAGCTTCACCAGCTCGGCTTTGCAATCTTCCAGCACGCCGGGCTCTTCCTTCAAGGCGTTCACCTTCCGGTAAATGCGCACCAGTTCCGCGATCGGATCGGCCGCCAGCGCCGCTTCGTCGAGAAAATGGTTCCACCCGTAAATGATCATCCCGAACTGGGTGCCCCAGTCGCCGATGTGGTTGTCCGCGATGACCTTGAAGCCGAGAAAACGTGCGATCCGCGCCAAGGAATCCCCAATGATCGTCGAGCGGATGTGCCCGACATGCATCGGCTTGGCGACGTTCGGCGCCGAGAAATCGACGACCACCGTCTTGCCCGCGCCGGTGGCAGGCACCCCGAGCCGCTCGTCGCGGATCAAGGCCGCGGTGCGGGCGGCGTAGGCGCTGGGGAGGATCCGGAAATTGATGAAGCCGGGACCCGCGATGTCAGCAGTCGCCAGGCCGCTGAGGTCGAGGTGATCGATGATTTCCTGTGCCAGCGCGCGCGGATTGGTCTTGCGCTGCTTGGCGAGGACCATCGCGGCATTCGCCTGATAGTCGCCGAAGCGGAGATCCGCGGCAGCGGTCACAGCGGCGGTGGAAGGCTCGCCGAGGGTGATGGTTAGAGCGGCGGCAAGGCGGGATTCAAGTTCCTGAAGAAGCGTCATAAAAAGGGGCAGGTGAGTCGGGTGAAATCAAACGCCCACGCGGGACGGCTTGGAATCGAAAATCGCGAGGATTTCCTCCGGATCATGGGCGGCGGCGAGCTGGCGCAGGACCACCGCGTTGGTGAAAATTTTCGCGATCGCCGCCAGCGTCCGCAGGTGCAGGTGGTAGTTCTTGCGCGGAACGACGAAGAGCACGATGAAATGCACTGGTGCATTGTCCAGCGCCTCGAAGTCGATGCCCGCCTTGGAGCGACCGAAAACCGCGATCACATCCTCCAACTCATCGGAAAACGCGTGCGGAATCGCCACCCCTGATCCGATCCCGGTACTGACTGATTCCTCGCGGGCCTTAAAGGCGGAAAGCATTTCATCATGCTGGGAAACAGGGAGCTGCCCGGTAGTCACCAGATGCTCGACCAACTCCACAATCGACGGCCAATGCTCCACCGCCTTCATATCAAGGACGATGTGGTCTGCACTGAGCAAGTTCGCTAACTTCATAAAATGAAAATCAGAACCCGCAGATGAATGCGGAGGGGGCGAGTGGTTACTGACCTAAACCCCTGATGGCAAGCGGATTTCCTCTATCGGAACTCCACAAGGACCCCTCATCGGTCGCTCCAAGGAGTTGACGCAAGCTCATTCATGACTACAGGTATCCGGCATGCAACCCGACACCGAACCGCAAACACCGCAAGAAACACCGGAGGCAACCGCCGAAGTTGAGCCGATTTCCGATGCTCCCGCGCCCGCGCTCGACCCTTGGGAAGAGCTTGAAGCCGAGGCCGCCAAGTGGAAGGAAATCTCCCTGCGCACCGCTGCCGAGATGGAAAATCTCCGCAAACGCACCACCCGCGAGCGCGAGGATGCCGTCCGCTACGCCAACCAGCGCCTCTTGGAAGAGCTGATCCCGGTCATCGATAATTTCGAAATGGGCATGCAAGCCGCCTCCCAGGACACCAAGTCGATGATCTACATCGGCATGGACATGGTCCGCCGCCAGCTCAACGAGTTTCTTGCCTCCCAAGGGGTTGAAGAAATCCCGACCAACGGCCAGTTCGACCCGAATCTCCACGACGCCGTGGCCCAGGAAGAATGCGCCGCCGGCGAAGAAGGCCGCATTCTCAAGGTCAACCGCCGCGGCTTCCGCCTGCGCGACCGCTTGATCCGTCCGGCCAGCGTGGTCGTCTCCAAGGTCCCAACTCCGGCAGAATAACGAAAATGGCTGAAAAACGTTGTTATTACGAAATTCTGGAAGTCGAGCGCGAAGCCAGCGGCGACGTCATCAAGAAGTCCTACCGCAAGCTCGCGGTGAAGTTTCACCCGGACAAAAACCCCGGCGACCACACCGCCGAGGATAAGTTCAAGGAACTCGGCGAAGCCTACGAGGCCCTCAGCGATCCCGACAAGCGCGCTGCCTACGACCGCTACGGCCACGCCGCCTTCAACGGTGGTGGCGGCGGACGCCCGAGCGGCGGCGGATTCCACGATCCCATGGACCTCTTCTCCCAAGTCTTCGGTGGCGCCTTCGGTGGCGGATTCGAAGAATTCTTCGGTGGCGGCGGTTCGCGCCGCGGTTCCGGAAAGCAAAAGGGCAGCGATCTGCGTTACGACCTGGAAATCTCCCTCGAAGAAGCCGCCCGCGGCGTCGAGAAGGAATTGGAAATCGAGCGCTACGTCCCGTGCGAACCCTGCGGCGCGAAAGGCACCAAGGGCAGCGGCGGCATCAAAGCCTGCTCCACCTGTGGCGGTCGCGGCGTCGTCGCCCGGCAAGCCGGGATTTTCATCCAGCAAACCACCTGCCCCGAGTGCCGCGGCGCGGGCGAGACGATTTCCGATCCCTGCACCAGTTGCAAAGGCGACGGCCGCGTCCAGCGCGACAGCCGCATCAAGCTGCGCATTCCGGCGGGCGTCGACACCGGCACCCGTCTGCGGTCCTCCGGAAATGGCGATGCCGGCGTCCGCGGTGGCGCGGCGGGCGATCTTTACGTCTTCCTCCACGTCCGCGATCACGACGTATTCGAGCGCGATGACTCGGATCTCTTCTGCTCGGTGCCGCTGCCATTCTCGATCGCAGCCCTCGGTGGCGAGCTCAAGGTCCCCACGCTGGACGGCCAATCCTCCATCAAGATCCCGGTGGGCACCCAAGGCGGCACCGTCTTCCGGCTTCGCGAAAAAGGCATGCCCTCGCTCTCCAACGGCCGCCGTGGCGATCTCAACGTCACCGTCCAAGTGGAAGTCCCTACCAAACTCAGCGGCGACCAGCAGGAAAAACTCCGCGCCTTTTCCGAATCCATCGGCGAGCACAACTCCCCGATGCAGGAAGGCTTCTTCAAAAAGGCCAAGCGGTTTTTCGACCTCTGATTTCATAGGTCGTATAGGTCCTATCCGTCCCATGGCCCGCTTCTACCTACCGCCCGATTCATGGCAGACCGACGCTGCCCTCACCGGCGACGAAGCGCGCCATCTCTCGCAAGTTCTCCGGATGAAGCCCGGCGACTCGGTCGTCGTTTTCGACGGTCAAGGTCGCCGGGCCTCCGCGGATATTCTAGCGGTTTCCCGTGACCGGGTGCCGCTGAAGTTAGGGGAGTCTCTTCCATCGCGCGCACCCCAGCCGGCCATCACCCTGGCGCAGGCGATCCCAAAGGGGAAGAACATGGACCTCATCGTCCAGAAATCCGTGGAGCTCGGCATCGCCGCCATCCAGCCGCTCGTCACCCGTTACACCGTGGTTCAACCGGGCGAGGGCAAGTCCGAGAAATGGCGGCGCAACGCCCTTGAAGCCTGCAAGCAATGCGGCCAGGACACCTTGCCGGAGATCGCCGATCCGCTGGGCTTTGAGCCGTGGATCGCCTCCCAGGCGGAAGTGCCCGGTTTGAAAGTCATCGCCTCGCTCGCTGCCGGAGCCCGTCCCTTCCGGCAGGTTTTAAAAGATCATCCAGCGACTACCCGGGCCACCTTGTTGGTCGGGCCGGAAGGGGATTTCTCCGCCGAAGAAACCCGCGCCGCGCTCGCAGCGGGGTTTCTACCCATTTCACTCGGTTCCATCGTCCTGCGGGTGGAAACGGCCACGCTGTTCTGTCTCTCTGCGCTGCGTTACGAGTTCGACGAGTGTTAGGCTTCCCGCCCTGCACTCACCGTTGGAAGCCACCTCAGTCCACGTCCGTGCGGAACGGCGATGCGGGGATGCCTTCTTTGTTATAGAGATTGACGTCCGGGACGTTGGCCCAGCCATAGCGGACCGCGGTGGGGGCCGCCACGCCTGCGGCCGATACGATGACCTGCGAGCCTTGGATCTCCGCCTTCGCCGGGACGAACTGCTTGTCAGCCCCGGCGATGGTGAAGCCTTTCAGCTCGCCGTCTTTTGCGACTAGCTCGCCAGTTGCATGGGTGAAGTGAATCGCCACCTTGTCGCCCTTCACGGTCATCGACTGGTAGAGCGGGCCGGAATACTCGATCTTCTCGCCATAGGCCAGTGCCCGTGCTGCGAGGGCGAGTCGTTGACCCACCGGCTCCTTCTGCGTCGGGTGAATGTCCGCGGCCATTCCCACATCCGTCGTCACGGCCATCGCGGTGTTCTTCGACTTGGCGAGCGTGAGGAACTGCGCCTCGCGGATCTCCGGTGGCTGACCGTTGAACGGCGCGATTTGGACAAAAATGAACGGGAACTCGCCCTGGTTCCACTTCGTGCGCCAGTCGGCGATCATGGCCGGGAACAAGGTGCGGTACTGGCGGGATTGGCTGGCGTTCGATTCGCCCTGATACCAGATGACTCCCTTGATGGCGTAGGGGATGACCGGAGCTAACATGCCGTTGTAAAGCGTCGTCGGATGGTTCTGCGAGCCGTCCGGGCCAGCAGGAGCCGCCGGCGGCTTGCCCGGCGCGGCGGGTTTCGGCGGCAGCGGCTGGCCGGCCAGTTTCGCCTTGGCGGATTCCTCGTTCCAGGCATTCACCGAGTCCTGATAGGCCTTGCCGACGGTTTCCTCCCACGTCTTCTTGACCGTCTGGAACTCCGCCAGCTTCGCCGGATAGGCGGCAAGGGCGGCGGGGTAGTTGGCGAGGCTTGCCTGCGCTCCATCCGCATAGCCTTTCAACTCGGGATCACTTCCGAACCCTTCGAGACTTGTCCACGCTTGTGCCGGAGTGCCGCCCCACGAGGTGTGGATCATGCCCACCGGGATGCCGAGCTTCTGGTAGATTTCCCGTGCGAAAAAGTAGCCGACCGCGGAAAAGCCGCCGACCGTCGCGGGCGAGCACTCCACCCAGCTCCCCACGGCTTCGGTTTGAGGGGTGATCGAAATCTTCTTCTTGACGGTGAACATCCGGATCTGGGGGAAGGTGGCCTTGGGCGTCTCCTCCTTCACCGTCGCGGTGCGGGCGAATGGGAATTCCATGTTCGACTGCCCGGAGCAGATCCACACCTCGCCGACGAGCAGGTTGTTCACGGTCACGGCATTGTCGCCGGTGACCTTCAGGGTGAACGGGCCGCCTGCGGTGAGAGGCTTGAGGCTGACGCGCCAGGTGCCATTGGCCGCCGTGGTGCTGAGCTTCTGATCGCCGAATTCGACGGTCACCTTCTCGCCATCCCGAGCGGTGCCCCAGACCGGCACGGCTTGGCCACGCTGGAGGACGGCACCGTCGGTGAACAACGGGTTCGGCTTTACGGCGGCGCGCAGGGAACCGGATGCGAATGCTGCGATGGCAATCGCGGCCCAGGTGGATGACTTCGGTGCAGGGATCATGGAGCTGAAATGAGGCTCACATTACGCGTCACTCCTGTCATTCTTTCACTCGCCGAGGGGCGCTCAGACGTGCTGGTTTTTGATGGCCTCCCAAGCGTCTTCCATCTGCG
>JAYWDF010000199.1:0-2303 GCA_043779985.1 Akkermansiaceae bacterium
GCGAACTCCGGGTCGGTCATGATCGTGGCCGGGTTCGAGTTCACGAGGATGACTTCGTAGCCCTCTTCTTTAAGAGCTTTGCAGGCTTGGACGCCGGAATAGTCGAATTCGCAGCCTTGGCCGATAACGATAGGGCCGGAGCCGATGACGAGAATTTTCCGAATCGAGGTGTCTTTGGGCATGGTCGTGAAAAGGTAGGGAAAGATCGCCGGGCGACTAAATTTCGAGGTGTGTGGCAGGGATCATCCGGCTTGTAAAGGGTGGGATGTGCGGAAGATGGAAGATGTCCGGCGGAGGACGCCATCTCGCTCGCTCTGGCGTAGCCTTGCAGCCCTGTCAGGGCTTTGCGTGGTATTTCACGAGTTCCCCGAATTCGGCGGGTAAAGGCGCGCCGGCCCCCAGCGAGAGTTGGAAAAGCACGGCAACGGCGGCGGCTTCCTTGAGGCGGAAATAGCCCGGGCTGTCCCGGTGTTCCTCGGGCGTCCCCCAGGTTACTCGCGCGGCCTGGACTTCCGGGTCGGCTTGGTAAATCCGCAAAATGGCGAGCGCTGCGAGGCGAGCGATTTCTTCCGAGGCCCCGGCATCCGCTGTCAGCGCGATGTTGTAGGCGTTGAGTGCTTCTGTCGGTCGACCGAGGTTTTCGAGTGCCAAGGCTTGGCAGTAGGCCACTTGGGCGCGTTGGTCGCCGGTGAGGCGTTCGCGAAGTGGGTCTTGCGCGAGCCGTTCAAGCTGCTGCCAATTCTTGGTGCGGACGCACTCCCACAGCTCGTCGATTTCCAATTGCCGGAGGCGACTTTGGCCGAGGGCGGAGTCCTTGACATACCCTCGCCGCGCTTCCGCCAGGGCTTCCAGCTCGCCGAGCTTGCGCAGGCTTTCCATTTCATAATACGCCGCCAGCTTCGCGCGGTCCCGGTCCGCCGCGAGGGTGGATTCAGGATGGCTGCGCAGCTTGATGAATGCGGCTTTGGCGTCTTGATATTTCCGCCCTTGATAGAGATCGATGGCACCGGCGAATTCACGCACCTTGGGAACAACCATCGCGGCGGTCTTCGCCGGGGCGGGATCGACCGGGTCGGGCGGAGCGGCCCCGTCTTCCGCGGGCTCGATGCCCGCGGCGCGGATATCCGCGAGGTGCTTGGATTGGGGAAAATCCTTGAGCAGCCGATGCGCATAGCCCTGGGCAATGTGGATTTCTCCGACGAGCGTGGCGGTGCGGACGAGTTGATAGAGCGAGTCTTCACGATTCGCTGCCGCGGGGTGATAGGTTTCGAGTTGCACGTAAGCGGCGAAGGCACCCCGGACATTGCCGTTCTTCTCATGGATCAGTGCGAGCGCGGCGAGTCGGACGCCTTCCGCCGGATCCGCACCGGGAGAGGGGATGAATTGATAGACGGCGAGCGCGGCGCGTTGCATGTCCGCCGCGAGCGCGTCACCGGCCAGCTTGAGGAAGACCACGGAGTAAGGGCGCATTTCCTCGGGCTCGATGATGAGCTCTCCGCGGTTCTTGCCGATGAAATCGAGCAAGACCTGTTCGTCGTGCTTCTCGATGGCGGTGCGGACGAGTGCTTGGAACCCGGCGATGATCCCCACTTCCGGGGTGGGGAAATCCTCCTTGTTCCGAATCGCGATTTCTAGGTTCTCATTGCCCTCGGCGAGGTGCCCCAAGCGGTAATGGCAGATGGCGAGGTCGATGTAAAAGGCGCCCCGCGGAAACCTGTCGCGGGTCTTGTCGCGTTCCTCGAGGAATTTGCTGAAACGGCTGAGCGCAAGCTCCCAGTTTTCCGCTCCCATGGCGGCTTCACCCCATTTGCGCAGCGCCATTTTCTGGAAATGGTTTTCGCGGGCGGCGACCGCGCCAACGTTGGAGAAATCCCGGTAACAGATTTCAAACGACTGCATCGCCTCCTGCCATTTCTGCAACTTGAGCTCACAAACGCCCTTGTGATAGTAGACCGCCCCGAATTGCGGGCCGTAATTTCGCAGCGGCTCGTCCTTGCCGAAACGAGTGACGGCCTGGGTGCTATAATCAAGGGCCTGTTGCCATTTCTGGCCTTTCATCGCGAGGCGTGCACCGTCGACAAGGCTCTCGAGCGACAGCTCCTGCGAAATGGCAGGAACGGTCAGCAGCACTGCGACCGCGCAGGCCCTGCATACGACGGGCATGAGGAAACCACGGAAGTTCATCGGAGCGGGGCGGGTGATAGAGCCTCGGATATTCTATTTCACAGGGTAGCCATGCCAAAGCCATTCGAGGGCCCCGGGCAGAGTTTGGCGGGTGACCCTGCGATCGGTGTGGCTGGCGC
>JAYWDF010000200.1:0-6813 GCA_043779985.1 Akkermansiaceae bacterium
GGCTCCGCATTTTCGTCCCATTTTTTTCCCGAAATCCACATAGCCATTCGGCCAATAGACATTCAGGAAATCGATTGTAATTTCGGCTAAGTTATTGAAAATCAGTCTATTATTTCCTATCTGGCATCAAATCCGATGAAGCCCGTTCAAGATTTCACGCCAACTGAATAAAACCGCAAACCAACCCATCATGAAAAACCCGTTAAGACTAGGCGCGCTCTGCGCGATACTCATCCTCGGCCCCAGCGCCGCCCGGGCGATTGAAGTCCTGCACATCGGAAACGCCGACAGCACTGACTATTCGAGCTTCATTAATACCAAGTATCCCGGTTCGACCTGGGTTCACAAACCCAGCGCCCTCACCGGAAACGACACCATTGGCGGAGACCTCGACCGCGTTGCCGACTTCGTCGTTGTCGGAACACACGGCGGCACCGCCATCACCGTCCGCTCCTACCTGCAGAGCTTCGATCTCATCATCATCGGCAACGGTATTACCAGTGGCAACTTCGTCGATAGTGCGAACGGTGCCGACTGGGCCGGATTGACCAAACCGGTCCTGGTCCACGCATCCCTCGCAGCGCGAGCCTTGGGCGGCCGGATCGGCCTTTTCTCCGGAGACAACAATATTACCACCATCTTTGGGGGGGCAAGCGACACCGTGAAGGTTTCCACGACGACTCTGGGAAATGCCATTTTCGCCGGCGTCACCACCGCCACCGACCTCTATTCCGGATCCCAGACCGAGACCATTAATACCACCGCCACACTCGGCGGTGGGGAAATCATCTCCAACGTCACGACCGGAACCACCGCGTCGCGAGGGATTACGTTCTGGAATGCCGGCACCACCAATGGATTCGGTCTTGCCCAAGCCGCCAAACGCGCGTTCATGCCACTTCGAAATCAAACTGACAGCAGCTCACAACTCACAGTTGACGGGAAAATCGTCCTCGGCAACCTGATCGGCCAACTGCTCCTGACCGCTCCTCCCGTCTTCCTGCCTCCGACGGGCCTCACTGCCACCAGCAGTGGCGTGGGTCACGTCAGCCTTTCATGGACCACCGCTGCCGGCACCGTGAGTTACAATGTGAAACGCTCCACGGTCAACGGCGGGCCCTACACCACGATCAGCACCGCTGGCGCAATCACTGGTAACACCTATCTGGACACGGATCCCGCTCTCGTCAACGACACCACCTACTATTATGTCGTCTCCGGCGTTAACAGCACTCCCACCGAGAGCGCCAATTCGGCGCAGGCGAGCGCCATCCCCGTGGCCGTCATTCTTCCGGGCATCAACATCCTCTTCGTTGCCAACTCGGACGCTGCCACCTTCAAGACCTTTGCAACCGGCGGTGAGTTCAGCAATAACACGTGGACGCAGAAAGCCACCGGAACCGGAGGGGGCACCAATCAGGTCGGCGGCGATCTCGACCGCCTGACAGATTTCACCGGACTCAACGGCGGCACTGGCATCAGCGTGCGGGACTACATGCAACGCTTCGACCTCATCATCATCGGCATCCCCACCACCAGTAGCAATTTCATCGACGGCCAGAACGGGGCCACTTGGGCATCCATCAATAAGCCCCTCCTGTTCAGCGCCGCAGTCGCAGCACGCGCCCTCAACGGCCGTACGGGCCACTTTTCGGGTGATAATTTCATCACCTTCACCCTTGATCCCCTCACTCCGGTCGATTCCGCCCGCGTCTCGACGTCCGCTCTCAGCGATGCGATCCTCGCCGGCGTTGGCGATTTGACAAACCTCTACGTTCTCAGCCAGACCGACACCATCAATGGCGCCGTGCCAGTGCCGAACGCCTACGGAAACGGCGAGCAGATCACCAGCATCACCGACGGCATTGTTAGCCACCGCGGCGTGGTCTTCTGGCCAGCGGGTGCCACCCTTCCCGTAGTCCCCCCCTCCGGGCTCACCGTCGCATCGAATCGCGCCTACCTGCCTCTCAAGGGCAATCTTGACGATCTCACTGCAGACGGCAAAAAAATCATGGCTAACCTCATCAAGCAACTCCGGGTCGTCCAGACCGTTCCCCCCGCCTTGCTAACCATCCCAACCGATTTGGTGGCCGCGCTAAACGGAACCAGCGTGGACCTCACTTGGAGCGAGAGCATCGGAGCCGCCACCTACACCATCAAACGCTCCACCGCCCAAGGCACTGGCTACGGTGCCATCAGCACCGGGATGGTGACAGGAACCACTTACACGGACACGAGCGCGGCACCGGGCACCACCTACTACTACGTCGTCTCCGCCGTCTCCAACACTCTGGCCGCGAGCGCGAATTCCAATGAAGCGACCGTCACCCTCCCTGCGGCTGCCAACGACTATAACACCTGGTCGAGCTCCTTCGGGCTCGAGAATCCGTGGCTTGGCGTCAATCCGGCCCTGAACGGAGAATCCTCCGCCGACCCCGACGGTGACGGCTTGACCAACTTCCAGGAATACGCCTTCGGCTTGGTTCCCAACTCTGGCTCATTTATTAGCCCGATCGCGGCACAGCTCAACAAGGCTTCCGGGAAGTTTAAATACACTCGTCGCGCGATCTCGCTGCCGGTGCCGCCTCTGACCTATACGGTGAAGACCACCACGACGCTTAGCGGCTGGGTCACCGACGGCGGGGCGACCCAGGTGGTCACGGGCACGGTGGGTGAGGTGGAAACCGTTGAGGTTACCCTTAGCTCGGCCCTACTGAGCAACCCGAAACTGTTCGCACGCGTCGAGGCGCAATGATTGCGCGTAAACACATTAACTTCATCACGATTCGTTTGTTGCCCCCCGTTTTTCCGCAAACGGGCGGGTCTTCACTCAGTTAGAATCAGGAAATCCAACGGAATTGGACCGGTGCCGGATTTGCCCCCATTGAACTCCTCGCGGTCATCGCCGCCACGCATGTGGCACTCCCTTTCATCGGTTTGGCTCCCACGAAGGGCGGCACAAGCCACAGCCAGAAATCGAATGGCCGATCGGCCAATAGCTATTTCTTGGAATCAGCACTAGTGTGCAGCTGCCTTTAGAAATCCATTATCATGAAATCCACTCGCAATCCATTTACCGCCACTCACTTTCGCACCCTCATCCTGACCGGTTCCAGTGTGGTCATGTTCGCCATGTCAGCCGCCCATGGCGCTACCTTCAATAATACCAATGCCTCGGGCACAGGCCAATGGTCGACAGGCATCAACTGGAGTGCCACTCCCGTCAGTGCGGTGGACACAAACCTGACTTTCACTTCCACCCTAGCCGCCGCAGCTGCCGCGATTTCAAACAACGACATTGCTGGTGATTTCAAGCTCAACGGCCTCAGCGTCACCAACGTTGGCCCCGCCACAGGCGTCGCTCCCACACTCACACTTTCGGGAAACCGTCTTGAATTCATCAGCAACGCGGCTGTCACGCCGACGTTGACCCTCAACACCACCGGGGTGGTGAAGCCCGTTGTGTCGGTCGGTAACAACATTCTCCTGACCAACGACCTCGCCGTCGTAGCCGCCACCCACGCGTCATTCGGCGGCGTGATTTCAGGGGCTGGCAACCTTTCGAAGTCCGGGGTCGGAGTTGTCACTCTGTCGAATCTGGTCAACACTTATACTGGCACCACCACCATCAGTGCTGGGGCTTTGGATGTTGGCACGATGAGCAACGGATCATTGGGCGCAGGCGGGCTTTTACTTGGAGGAGGTGTTTTGCAGGGGAACGGCCTTTTTACCCGTAATTTCAACACCTCTAACTTGAACTCTGCCGCAAACGGCGAGATCGCCGGTGCTTCCGGCGGATTCGCGGCGAGAGGGGCGCCGTTGACTGTTAATTTCGGTGGCGCCTCCGCACAGGTGACAATCAGTGGTCCAAGCTTTCGGTTGGGCAGTGGTTTTACACTGGGTTCCGCCACTGCGGACAACAAGGTGACTGTAGAGAATCCCATCGCGCTCAACGGTGCGGTTCGGACGATTACCGTCAACACCGGGCTTGGCGGTGATTCCGCCGAGTTCTCGGGCGTGCTTTCCGGCGCCACTCCGGCGGGGATTGATAAAAAAGGTGCCGGTTTACTGCTTCTTTCGGCGGCTAATACCTATACGGGTAATACGGTCGTTAGTGCCGGGATGCTTGTCATCTCGAATGCCAACGCCCTTGGATCCGCCGTCACCGGTGCGACGAACACGACCAGCGTTACCAGCGGAGCCAGCCTTCAACTGACCGGCGGTATCACCACTGATCCCGTCGAACCATTGACGATCTCCGGGACCGGTTTTACCAACGTGGGCGCCTTGCAGGCAGGCACGGGTGGGGGCACCTGGGCAGGACCGATCACGCTGGGTGCGGTTTCCTCACGCGTCGGTGCGACACCGGGCAATACACTGACCATCACCGGCACGATCGCGGCGGGAACAACCGCGGGTCTGGCGATCTCGGGCGGGAGCGGCACGGGAGTTGTCGTGCTGAATCCGACTTCGCCGAACACCTACACCGGTCAAACCAATCTCGTCCGTGGAATCCTGCGCCTCGGCAAAAACGACGCGCTGCCGGTCACGACCGTGCTCGATGCGAAAGATGCTGCGAACGCCGTCGATGCCAACAGTTTCGATCTCGCCGGTTTCAATCAGACTCTCACAGGTTTGCTGGACACCGGAGCGAATGCCAATGACGTCATTACCAACTCCGCGGCGGCGACCACCAGCATGCTCACCCTCAACAATGCAACGGCGGCTTATACCTTCGACGGCGTCATCGAAAACGGGGCTGGCACCGTTGCCTTGACCAAGACCGGAACCTTCACCCAGACCCTTACCGGCGCAAATACCTACTCGGGCAATACTGCGATCAACGTCGGCATCGTTTCCATCAAGAATAGTACCGCATTGGGGAACACCACCGGCATCACCACCATCGCAGCCACCGGGACTACCACTGGAGTCACTGCGGGTGGGCGCTTGAATCTCAGCAGCAACGTCACCTGTGCCGAAAACATCACCCTAACTGGAAACTCGGAAGTCACCGGTGGATTCAACGCATCCATTGACAGTATTTCCGATTCGAACACGCTCACCGGGAACATCACGCTCTCCGGTACAGGTGGACAACGCATCAATGCCAATGGAAGCCTGTCGATCAACGGTCCCATCGCCCGCGATGGTGCCAACTCCGGGATCATTGTGCTGAGAACGGCATCGGATATCTCCACACTCACCGTCAACAACAGCATCGACCTCAATGGCGCTGGTATGAATGTTCAGGGAACCGGCACGGTGGTCTTGAACGCAGCTAGCACGGACCTGAGTTCGATCACCGTCGCCTTCGGCGGACCTCTGCTCACCCTCAAGCTTGGCGTCACCAACGCCTTGCCCGACACGGCTGACCTCGCCCTCGGCACGACCAATGCCACGGCAGGCAACGATCAAGGCAATTTTGATCTAGCAGGCTTCAACCAGACGGTAAGGGCGTTGTCCGGATTACGCAGTGCCGGAGCCTCCCCAGCGGATGCGGCGTTCCGCAAGGTCACCAATTCGGGGGCGAATCCAAGCCTCCTCACTGCGGGTAACACCACGACAAGTCTCGATAATGCGACCTTTGATGGCACGATCGAAAATGGCATCGGGGGTGTCGCCCTGACCAAAGTCGGCGCGGGCAAACTCACCCTGCCATCTGCCAACAGCTACACGGGAGCCACGAGCATTAACGCTGGAACCCTCAATGTGACCGGCAGCCTAGCGGCAGGTAGCGCGGTCACCGTGGGGGCCAGTGGCACACTCGGTGGGTCGGGAACCGTCAACGGAACCGTGGCATCAAGTGGCACCATCGCTCCCGGAAATGCGGCTGTGGGCACTCTCACCACTGGCGCTGCGACCCTCACCGGAACTCTTGCGGTGGAAATCGACGGGGCGAATAGCGACAAGTTAGTATCCTCTGGAAATGTGAGCCTTTCCGGCGCCCTCACTGTCACGCTTCTCACGGGCGGTTTCACGCAGCCATCCTATGTGATCGCCCAAGGAAATAGCCTCAGTGGCACTTTCTCCAGCGTCCCTAGCGGCTATGCAGTGACCTACAGCGCAACCCAGGCAACTCTCACCCAGGCTTCAGTATCCGACTATGGCTCGTGGGCAACCTCCTTCGGCCTGCAGAATCCATGGTTTGGAACTAATCCCGCGCTCAATGGCGAACCTGACGCCGATCCTGATGGCGACGGCCTGAGCAACCAACAGGAATACGCGTTCGGCCTCGTTCCGAACTCCGGTTCGTCGGTGAACCCAATCGCGGCCCAGCTCAACAAAGCCACTGGCAAGTTCAGCTACACCCGGCGTGCGACTCCCGCGAGCACTGGACTTGCCTATACCGTGAAGACCTCTACCACACTCAGCGGTTGGGCCACCGACAGCGGCGCGACACAGTCCGTCACGGGCACGGTAGGCGCGGTGCAGACTGTGGAGGTCACCCTCAGCCCGGCGCTTCTGAGCAATCCAAAGCTCTTCGTCCGCGTCGAAGCCCAGTAATAATGCTCGGCGATTCCCCCTCGAGGCTTGCCTTTGACTCTAAAATACTCGGCACATTTGTTCTTTGTAACCCGTGTGCCGCAGTTGCCCGAATTTATGAAAAACCTCAATCACCGTTCCACTGCCGGATTCACCCTTGTGGAACTTCTCGTGGTCATCGTCATCATCGCCACTCTGGCCGCGCTCTCCTTCATCGGCTTGGCGCGGATGCGCTCGGCGGGGGATCGCGCAGCCACGATCGGCATCATGCGACAGCTTCAGATCGCCAACACCGGCTATGCGACTGACCACAATGGCCAATACGTT
>JAYWDF010000201.1:0-2295 GCA_043779985.1 Akkermansiaceae bacterium
CGCCAATTGCCGAATCGCTCGGCCCACGGCGAGCCCGTCGCCAAGCAAATGCCCGAGCCGAATGCGGGCGGCAGCCAGCCGAATCCGCTCCCGCGGCACTCCCACGCCAGGAGCCCCTTATTCCGTTGTTTGATCCCGTTGCTTTTCATCCTGGCCGCGGGCGGACTTATGTTCGGCGTGCTCAAGGTTCTGAAAAACCAAACTCGTGCCGCATCCCGGCCGGACCCGACGAAGCCCTCGTCAGTCCTGCCCATCCTTCCCCTGGAAACTCACCCGGGAAAAACGCCTCCGCCACCCACGCCCAAAGACATTGAAGCCCTACCCGTGCCAACCCCGGCCGTGCCCACGATCGTGCAGCCCCCTCCCCCCCTCCCCGATGGCCTTGAGCCGAAAACTCCGGCCATGGCTGCGATGGAGGTCCTAGAGAAATTTCTCGCCGCTAAGACTTTGGCAGAACGCCTGCCACTGATGGAGACCCATGCGTCAATCACCGAGCTGGAGCACTCCTGCCTCGCGGGCCGCCTTCCCTCCACCAGCCGAATTGAAATCGATTGCCAGGAATCCAACCCGGTCGAACAGGTCGTCGATTTTTTCCACTCGGTGGATTTTGATGCCACCGACAGGCCGATCAATCCGCAAACCATTCTCGTGAGAACCCGCGGATCGGGTGAACCCAAGGTCGTGGTGGATCCGTTTCTCGATTCGTTCGGCGGACGTCTCGCTGCTTACGCCAAGGAGTATTCCGACAAATCCGGCATCTTCCAAGTCATCATCTCCGCAGTGGCCTCGTGCAACGATGAGCGCGTCCCCAACCGGGATAAGAAGCTAACGCTCAAGCTGCTGCCTCAGGACAATGCCAAGGAAATCACCAAGTCCTACTTCGCCCGGCAGTCCAAGATCACCCGGATGCTCGAGGACGGCACTTACAGCTTAAGCTACGGCAAGGCGAAGGCCTGCACGGTGATGCTGCGATGGAACAACGAAGATGATCCGGCCATGCCCTACCTTGAGGCGCTCGATCTCAAAACGTTGGATTGGAATCCTTGATGCGGCGGGCATCGCGCAAGGCACTCCACCCGCCACGCAATACGGAAACTTCTGCCCCGAGTTGCAGGGCGCGGATGCGTTCCGCAACTTGTCGGCTCAGCCCGCAGTTCTCGTCCCCGCAGTAAACGATCACCCGTGGCGTGTCCATGATCCGCATGGCGATGTCCGCTTCGAAGGCTTGCATGTCTTCGTTTGGATCCAGATTCCAGAGCGCCGAGCCGGCAAGGCCGTTTTTCTGCCAATCCTTGCGATGCCGGGCGTCGACCCACAACACTTTCGCATCCGCAGGAATTTGGGCGAGGCACATCTCATCAGGCTTTAAGGTAGCCGGGTCGCAGAAATACGCGCGCAGCGGAGGCCCCTTGATCCAAAAAGTCCCCGCGGCAGCGGCGAGCGAAATCCCCGCGATCACTGCCAGTTGGCGGGCACCGCTCATGGCTTCACCGCAGGTTGCACGGCCGCCGGCTTCCGCAGCACGGCGAAGGCCTGCTGGACACGGTGCTTGGAGATCTCGCAATCCGTTTCAATCCGGATCACGCCCATTCCCGGAGCATCCACGCCCTTCGGCGTCACAATGAGATCGTATTTCTTGCCCTCCTCCAAGGTCTTGAGCTCGCAGGCGAAAAGCTCGGATGAAGAAGTCACCCCCGTCACGCGGATCGGTTTACCCTCGGCCATTCGGATCTGAATCGTCTGGGGCTCGGCCTTGCCACCGGTCTCCCACTTGACGGTTTTCGGGTCCACTCCGATGAGCACGGGGATATGCACCCGGACCGTTAGGCGCATGGATGGTGCGTCAGGAGCATCATCGTCGAGCCATAGCGCGACCATTTTATCAATCGTCCCGGAAAAGTTCCCCATCTCGAAGGTGGTCCGGACCACCCCCACTTCGCCCGGGGCGTATTTGAGTTTCCCACCGGAGATCTCCACTTTCAGGCAGGAGCAGCCAGGATCGCTCTTGGTGATCGTCACCGGCTTGTCGCTCTTGTTCGTGAAGGTGAAATCTGCGGTTACGATGGTCGCATCTGCCGCCGCGTTCACTTCCTTTACCAATTCGGCGAATTCCAAGCCTGCTGCCTGAGTAAAAGCCGCAAGTGCCAACCAAATGCTGAGCGCAAATTTCATGGATGTATTATGAACCGGCTTTCGGCTTCGGCGCAAGAGCGACGCTGATAATCAGTCGGCCGCCCCGCCACTCCGGTCCGAGGACGAAGAGGGGTCGGTTGCCTTCCAGCCGGGCATCGGTTT
>JAYWDF010000202.1:0-6795 GCA_043779985.1 Akkermansiaceae bacterium
CTCCGATGTGGCACCGCTTCAGTTCACCGTCGGCACGGAACTGCCGCGCTTCTCGGACTCGAACGGCGCGGATCTGGGCGTCGCCGCTGCGGACCTCAATGCGGACGGGCTCATCGATTTCGCGGATTGGCGGGTGACGGATTACAACACGGTCAATGGCATGCTGGTTCCAGCAAGCACCGGCGACGTTTACGAGAATCTGGGAGGAACCTTTCTGAAATCCGACTCGCTGCGCCCCCTCACCAGCTTGCCGCTGGGGTGCCGGAGTGCTGACAGCAATACCTATTCCCACATCACCAAACACCATCTCCTGGCGCAACCGCTCGACGTCGATGGCGATGGCTATGTGGATCTGCTGGGGTCGGTGAACATGCAGACCCATTCCGGTTATCTCAAAAACGAATATGCGTTTCATACTCGGATCAATGGCGTTTGGACGGAAAAACCCGCATGGAAACTGCCGTTTTCCATGGACAACACGGACACCACTGCCAACTACGGCGGCAAGCAGCGCGACGAGCACTTCCAGTGGACGGACTTGAATGCCGACGGCTATCCGGATCTGGTCGTCCACGTCACGGCCTTCGGCCATCTTTACGACCGCGCGACGGGCACGCAGATCCTCCCTAGCACCTCCACCCCGGTCAAATCCGGGATCGCTTACCTCAACAACGCCATCAACCAGGGCAAACACCCTGAACTTCAGCTTCCAAGCTGGATACGCGATGATAGCCGCTATCTTCCCGAGCCCTTGATGGTGGACCAGAAGGACATCGGCCGCCGCTTGGTCGATTTGGACGGCGACGGCATTCCTGAAATCGCCCAATCGACCGAGAATAGCGGTAACCAAGTGCGTCACACTTACCGGATGTCTGCGAGTGGAAGCTATCTTTGGAACTCTACGCCGGGGCTTGAGAATCCGCTGTCCAGCCCCTACGATTTGCCGACCGCTCTGACTGATAGTGGCAGCAACAATGACCGCGGGGTTTTGCTGATGGACGTGAACGGTGACGGACTGGTGGACGTGGTAAGATCCCAGAAAATCGATTCGGACTTTTCACGGCAAACCTGGTTGAATCAAGGTTCCAGATCCTCCACCCCGTGGAAGTTGGAGACAACCGCCCCGGATCGGAATGCGGAAACGAGCAGTTATTGCCTGCCTCTGCCCTTGCATTATAAAAACTCGTCGAGTCGCGTCTCCTATGGTTACGAACAGGCCGACCTCAATGGCGATGGCTTGGTGGACCTCCTCTATTCCGACATCGACAACACCTTCACCACCGGTGAGGACAATCTGGCCATTCTCAATACCGGCAACGGCTGGCTCCAGCGCGCATCCTGGGGCCTTCCCGGGACCAACCGGATCTTCAACAGCACCTCCGAGCGCGAATCCGGCAAGCGCCGGGCAAAGCTCCTCGATGTCAATGGCGACGGCTTCCCGGACCTCATTACCGGCGTGCTGGGTGACACGCCCAAAGTCTGGCTCAACAACTGCCGCCCCGAGGTCCTGAAAGCGGTGACCGACGGCTTCGGCTCCCGCCTCGAGGTGGAGTATAGACGCCTCAATGATCCCACCCCCACCACCGGTTTCGGCAGCCGGGTTTACCAAAAATGCACGGATGTGCTGCCCGTCGGCCAAGCCCCGGTGATTGACTCCCGCCTCGTGGTTTGCCGCTATTCCGAGCCGGATGGCAACGTCGGCCGCCATTACCACTCCCAGCGCTATGGGGATCTCCGCTACGACCGATTCAACGAATCCTCGCTCGGCTTCGGTTGGATCGAGGCGAAGGACGAGCTCAACAACCAGACCAGCCGCACCGAGACCCGCCGCGACTATCCATTTGGCGGCAGCCCGGTATCGACCCGCACATGGGTCGAGGTGAAAACCAGCGATCTCTCCGCCGCGCTGCCCGACGTCACGGCGGGGACCAAATGCCTCTCCGAGGAAACCGCCACTTACATGGAAATGGCCCCCCAGACCGGCACCGGCGGCAGCATCCGCCGGCCCGTGCAGACCGGCTCCGTCAAAACACTGTATGATCTCACAGGAGCTATCGTATCCCTCACGATCACCAATCAGAATTTAACCTATCAGGCGAATGACTTATACGTGAGAACCTCCGCGCCTGCCGATAGTTTCGACGCCTACGGTTTCGTGAAGAACTCCACCGTCACCGCCAAAGACGGCTCGGTGGTCTCCACCGCCAGCACCTACGCCCACGACGTGACCGCTTGGCATCTCGGGCGACTCGCCGAGTCCACCGTCACCAAATCCGGTGGCGGAAAACCTGCCATCACCAAGACCTCCTCATTCACCTATGTCCCGGCCACTGGCCTCCTGAAAACCGAGACCATCGAGCCGGGCAATGCGCTCAGCTCGACCAAGACCTACACCCACGACGATTTCGGCAACGTCGTCAGCACTTCGGTCACCGGCTCCGGAATCACCCGCTCCAGCAGTGCGGTGTATGATCCCCAAGGCCGCTTCCTCCTGGCCGAGTCCAATCAGCTCGGACACACCGTTTCCTACAGTTACGACGCCCAGCGCGCACTGCTTGTTTCCACCACCGACATCGCCCGGAGAACCACCACCTTCGGCTACGATGCGTATGGCACCCTCATCCGCACCTGGCACCCGGACAGCACGCAGACTGGCGAGTCCACCGGCTACTCGGGCACCGGTGTGCTCCCGGCCAGCGTCGCCAGCTACCTGACCAATTCCATCCAGTACGTCCGCGCCAAGCAGACCTCCGGCTCCCCGGTCGCCATGGTCTATCTGGATGCCCAAGGCCATGAACTCGTAGCCCAGACCACCATCCTGCGGGATGCTTACGCCAGCGGCTCCGCCCGCTACTCCAAGGTCTATGCCGTCACCCGCTTCGATTCGCTAGGCCGCAAGGTCGCCATCTCCGATGCCTTCGGCGCGGGGGAGACCCCCAAGTTCACCCTGATCCAGTACGATGTGGTCGGGCGGGTTCTGAAGACCACGCATCCCGATGGCCAGTCGGATCAGGTCCTCACCTACCAGACCGTCACCTTGGCCAGCCAACCGGTCTCCTACTCGCAGGTGCGGAACCGCAACGGCAGCATCCTCGAGCGCTGGGAAGACCAGCACGGCCGCCTGGTCCAAAGCAGAGACCCTTCCGCCCAAGTCACCACCTTCAACCACGATCACGAAGGTCGCCTCCTCAACGTCGCCATCAATAGCAGCACCCTCCTCACCAACACCTTCGACCCGCTCGGGAATAAAACCAGCGTCAACGAGGTGAACTCCGGCAGCTCCAGTTCCGTTTACAACGCCCTCGGCGAGGTCACCAGCTCCACCAATGCCAAGGGCCAGACCACCGGCTTCAGCTACGATTCACTCGGAAGGCCCACCACCATCACCAAGCCGGAAGGCACCTACACCACCAGCTACGACGGCGCGAGCGGCTCCGGCCTCGGCAAGCCGTGGAAAACCACCGGTCCCGCCGGCTATCAGGAAATCATTTCCTATGACGATCTCGGCCGTCCCCGCTCCACCAGCAAGACCCAGTTCGGCGAGACCTTCACCACCGCCAGCACCTACGACTCCCTCGGCCGCGCCCTCACCGAGACCGATGCCGGAGGCCTGACGATTCTCCACGAATACGATCCCCTGTATTCCTTCCCCACCCAGCTCGCCATCGGCCTTGGTTCCCCCGGCGCGGGCACGATCCTCTGGCACGCCGGCACCTACGACGCCAAGGGCCGCGCGACTTCCCAGACCCTCGCCCAGGGAGTCACCACGACTGCGGCTTACGATGACGATGCGGATGACGACGCCGTCCCTCCGACCGGCTTACTCCGCTCGCTGAATGCCAGCCAAGGCGGGAACAGCTTACAGTCGAAATCCTACAAATGGGATACCTTGGGAAATCTTACGAGCCGTTTGGACGGCACCTCGGGCCGTAACGAAACTTTTGGCTACGACTATCTCAACCGCGTCACCCAGGCCAGCGTTTCCGGTACTGGCGGCCCGCCCGTCGCTAACTATGGCTATGACGTCAAAGGCAACCTCCTCTCCAAACCCGGGGCCATGCTGACCTACGGTGGCACCCGGCCCCATGCCGTTTCCGCAGCCACCATCAAGGGGGCGGCCCGCGCCTACGCCTATGATGCCGCAGGCTACATCACCTCGGACAGCAAGCGCACCTACGCCTGGACCTCCTTCGGCCAGCTCGCCGAACTCGATTACCTGAGCGCCCCGGCCCTGCAAACTTTCGCAGGAATTCAGATTTTCGCCGCCAGCCGGGTGTTAACGAACTTCGAGTTCGACGCCGGAGGTAACCGTGCCCGCCAGATCAAACAGCGCATCGCCGCGGGGGATGCCAGCCGCCAGCTTGAAGAAACTCTCTACCTCGGCGCGTATGAGCGGGAATACCACCGGACTAGGCCGGTCGGTAGCGGCACCTTCGTGACGGACAGCACCGTCCACCGCCACAGCATCGGCGGCTTCGCGGTTTACACCCGCACCGACACGGTAGGGACGAGCGGCTCGCTCGTCCGACTTTCCACGATTCTAAAAGACCACCTCGGCTCCACCGATGTCCTGTTCTCCGGCACTTGGAACGGCAGCAGTTTTGCCAATCCGCAAACCGAGCGGCAGTCCTTCGACCCCTGGGGCGAGCGCCGCGACCCGGACACGCTGGTTTCCTATCGGACCAACGACGGCGACGCGTTCCGCGCTAGCACGCAAGACTACGACCGCGGCTACACCGGCCACGAGCAGCTCGACGACAGCGGGCTGATCCACATGAACGGCCGCCTCTACGATCCCGAGCTCGGCCGCATGCTCAGCCCGGACCCGGTGGTGCAAGTCCCCGAGTATTCGCAGAACTTCAACCGCTACAGCTATGTGATGAACAACCCGCTGAACCTGACGGACCCGACGGGGTTTTCATGGGTTGGGAATGTGTTTCACCGCTTGGGAAGCTGGCTCCACGAGAACTGGCGAACGGTGATTTCGATTGTATTTACGACCGCATTGTTTTTCATTCTCGGGCCCGGAGCCTTCGGTGTTGGATTGAATTGGATGGGAGCTTATAGTGCTTGGCAGATTGGAGCGACCATTGGAGCTCTTTCCGGCGCTTTTAATGCAGCGATTAGCGGAGGAACACTTGGTGACGTTTTACGAGGAGCTGCCGTCGGTGCCATCCAAGGAGCTATTACCGCGGGTGTGTTAAAAGGAATGGAAAGTTCAGGATTCAGTATGGACACGGCAATCCATGTTGCCGGTCATGGAGTTGTCGGCGGGGCCGCCAACGTTGCCTTGGGCGGTAAATTCCAGGATGGTTTCCTCTCCGCCGCAGCGAGCGCCGGTGCAGCGGATTTGGGTGCCTTTGATTTCATCGGAGGCGATACAGCAGGCGCGGTTGCAGGCCGAACCGCGATGGCAGGCATAGTCGGGGGCACCGCCGCGGCACTCGGCGGAGGTAAATTCGCCAATGGAGCCTACACAGCTGCGTTCCAGCACTTGCTGAATGCGGAAATGCCGCGTATTAGGAGTGCTTGGCTAATTGCAGATCCAGACAGAATGTTGGACAACGACGACTTGAGGGAAACTCTAAAAAAGAACATTGCTCTGCTGCATCAGGATCTGCTAAAAGCTGGCTATGAAGAGCACGATGGAATCTACTCAAAAGGCAATAATGACTACTACGGTGAAAGTTATTTTAAGAGTGGTGGAAAAATCCCAGAAATCATCAAAACGCTAGGACTTACGAGGGTATATATTATGGCTCATGGATCATATGACCCTAGCACAAAGACCTATTCCATCTCAGTCTCAAAAGGTGGTGGAGGGTATTGGAATCCAGATACAGATAATAATAAGTCAGTGACTTACCGTTTTGCTACATGTCACTGTGGTTACTCGAAAACAT
The DNA here is from genome assembly GCA_043779985.1 of Akkermansiaceae bacterium. Lineage (GTDB taxonomy): Bacteria > Verrucomicrobiota > Verrucomicrobiia > Verrucomicrobiales > Akkermansiaceae > Luteolibacter. The sequence continues at coordinate 5,904 of JAYWDF010000202.1, forward strand.
CTATTTATACAGGAAACGATATACTAAAAAACAATCTTGAAATAAATGACATGGGGCCAATCATGCAAAAAACCATAGTTAATTCAACATTCCATATAATAAGAAACGATTTAGGAGCTAGACCATGAAAAACACCATCGCTGCAATTGTCGTAATAACTAATTCATTAATATGTAATGTTATGGCAGAGCACTTCAAATTTTCATTCAAGGCAATAATTAACATTGATTCAGTCGAGAGTTTTGATTTCGTAAGCGGAAAGCAAACTTTGAGTCACGATATTCTGAAGGAATATATAAGGAGCAAGACTCCTCCAGGATTCGATCCATTCTCAGCCAAAAAACCACCCCCAATATATAAGGAGTTGGTAACCATGCAATCATTAAAGAGGTATTCATTCACAGTTAGAGAGGTATTGATCAACAATATAAATAATATAGAATTAAAACCACTTTCGAAACATTCCATTTATAAGATTGACGCTTTGGCTGAAGATTCAGAGAAGCATCTAGAGCGGATGAAGGGAATGGCATTTTTATATGTTTTGGAAATAATGTCATCGGAGAATAGCAAGGTATACGTTTACGATATCAAGTGGCCAGATGATCTCGTTGACTAAATGAACGTAAGCGGTGTCCGAAGCACCGTAAAGTGTATGACAGAGGGACAGTCCTCTACTCCATTTCCATGAAAAGCTCTATTAGAAAATTTAGTATGTTTGATAGACTAATTATGTTCGTTCGAAGAAAAAATTATCTAGTGTGTTTGGATCACAAATAACGAGAGACAGAAATAATCAAAATCGTGCTTGCAGTGGCTGAGAGGTTTGGTATTTCTTTGGCATGGCACGTGTGCGTTGGATTGTTCCTTGGGCGGATTCGGAGACGAAGCC
>JAYWDF010000203.1:0-6785 GCA_043779985.1 Akkermansiaceae bacterium
TTGTTCAAACAGGCGATGTCGGAACATCGCCCGATCAACCAGCACCAATCTATTTTAACGTTTTAACGGAAAAAAATCCTCTTCCGACGGCGTGGACCCAACAGGTTTATCTCAAAGCCAGCAACACCGACGCGGGTGACCAGTTCGGCTTCTCTGTGGCGGTGTCGGGTGACACGGCCGTCATCGGGGCTCTCAGGGAGGCCAGCAACGCCACTGGGATAGGCGGCACCCAAGCTGACAACAGTCTCACCCAGTCCGGCGCGGCCTACATGTTCGCTGGTCTCGGCCCGGTCGTCCCTGAGATCGCCATTGAGCAGCCTGCGGGGATCAGCCTCATCGACGGCGGTTCGAGCATCGCTTTCAGTTCTCTCCTTGGCAGTCCGGCGCAGATCTTCACCATCAGGAACACCGGTATCGCCGATCTCACCGGGCTGGTCGTCAGCATCGATGGCGTGGATGCCGGGAGTTTCACGGTGGACACTACAGTCATGAGCACCACGGTTCCCCCCGGTGGCAGCACCATCTTCACCGTCACGGATATTGCCAGCGGCATACTCGCCGCCACGCTCCATATCGCCAGCAATGATCTGAACGAAAATCCATTCGACATCGCTCTGAGTGGCCGGGTTTTCTCCGCCACCACCGACACGGATGGTGACGGCTTGAACGACTTGGCGGAGTTTCAATACAGCGCGCTCGGCTTTAACTGGCAAGTCAGCCAGCCCGCGCTGGTGGCCACGCTTAACACCGGTGCCAATACGGCGGGCCTCTACACGCCATCCCAAGTTCAGGCACTGAACGTGCCCGCGCCGTTGCTGGCCAAGGACGCCACGACCGACGAATTTAAACTGACCATCGGAATAGAGAAATCCACCGACCTAAGCATCTTCAGCCCCTTTCCCATGACCGTGCCGCAGACCTCGATCAATGCGGAGGGCAAGCTGGAGTTCCGGTTCACGGTGCCGGATAACGCCGCGTTTTTCCGTTTGCAGGCGCAGTGACGCGTCGGAGGAAAATGGTGTTGAAAATGCAAAAAAACCGCGAGATGGGCGCGGGTGAAAATGTGGCTCGATGTGAATTTTCTCAACACGCGGCCGACCCACCTGGGCGACAAGGTCGAGATGCCGGAGTGAGTTTTCCCGGAGTGCGGCACGCTCTGCTGCCGCCAGTGGTAGATCGATGCTCTGCTCCATGGGGTGCGGAGCTCTTTCTCTTCTTATGCGCGGCAGCGCTCCGCACCGCATCCGGCAGAGCCGGAGCTGCCGTGGGCGCGAGCAGAGCTTCGCGCAGTCCCGGGGCAAAAAAAAGGCCGCCGGGGCACCCACCCCGACGACCAAGCTGAACAACTTCAACACACCCGCGATTTAACTCGCGGCTCGTAATGAGGCTGACAACTGCTGTTCACCCTTACATGAAAACGCGAACTTTCGTACGTGTCTTCAGGGGCATTCGACCCTTGAGAAATGGCAGCGTTCAAAAAAAGCGGAATTAATTTCAGCCTGCTTACTTGCGGTGAGCCGGGCGGATCGAAGGTTTCACCGTCGTGCTGCTGGTGCGTCTCGTGGTCGTTTCGACTTGAGGGTAAACAGCGGCGGCGCGAGGTGAGGTGGCTGCCTGGCGGGCGCTTTCCTTGCCCTCGACGGGGGTGATGGCATCCACAGGTGGGAGCACTCCCGGACCATCGGCGAAGGTGCGGGCCCGGCCGGAGACCGAGTAACGGGCGTCCATGTCCGCCTGGACGTTTTCGAGCGAGCGGTCGTTGTTCACGATGGACGGTTGGATGAAGACCATCAGCTCGCTGCGGTCCTTCGTGTTTTCCGTGCTGCCGAAGAGCCCGCCGATGTAGGGAATGCTGCTGAGGATGGGAATGCCGCTCTTGGTCTTGGAGTTCTTGGTGGAAATCAAGCCGCCGAGGACGATGGTTTCGTTGTTGGGAACGGTGACGGTGGTGAGGATTTCACGGGTCGAAATCCTTGGGACGGTGAGGTTTCCGCCGTTTCCGCCGCCGCCGGCGATGGTTTGGGTGCCGTTCTGTTCGTCATTGAGCAACGCGATTTCCAAGGTGATTTCCTTGTCCGAGTTCACCAACGGGCGAACTTCCAGCTTGAGGACCACGTCTTGGTATTCGATTTGCGTGCTGGCATTGCCGCTGTTGCCGAAGCTGTTGCTGCCGGTCGGGATGGCGATGCGCTCACCACTGGAGATCGTGCCGGTCACGTTGTTCGCGGTGAAAATGCTGGGGCGGGAGAGCACGGTGAAGTCAGTCTTCGATTGCAGGGCCTGGAGGTAAATGTTCAGGTTGTTACCGATTTTTCCATACACCTGCAGGCCGCTTCCTGACAGGGTTCCCGGGTTGAATATGGTTTGTCCAGGAACGGCTGCGGTGTATCCAGGATCGCCAGGAGTACCGACGGCAGGGGTCCCGGGAAGCAATTGATTGAGAATCGGCAGGGTGGGTCCACTGCCATTGCCGCCGCGGCCGACGAAGCTGTTGCCCAGCTTCAGGTAGTCCATGCCGACCTTGAAATCGTCGTTGAGGGTGAGTTGGCCGATGACCGTGGAAATCATGACTTGGTCGGGCTTGACGTCGATCTGGTCGAGGAGGCGCTCGACGATTTCCAAGCCGGAAGGCGGGCCTTGGACGACGATCGAGTTGGTGATGTTATCGGCAACCAACAGGGTGCGGCCGACGAGCTTGGATTCCGGAGCGGAGCTGACTTCGGAGCCGCTGAGGCTGCTGCCTGAGGACGAGCCGCCGCCGCTGGAGCCGCCGGAAGATGAGCCGCCGAAGTTGGCGCCACTGCTGCTGCCGCTGCTGCGTCCGCTGCTGCTGCTGGTGCCACCACGGCTGCTGCCTGCGGTGGTGGACTGGCGGCCACCGGCTTGAGTTTGGGTGCGGCCGCCGCCGCTGGCGCCACCACTGGCACCGCCCGCAGCGGAACCGCCGCCGCTGCTCTCGGAACCGCCGAAGGCGCGGGTAAGGGCCTCTCCGGCGACCGGGAGGAATTCAGAAACCTTGAGGAAGCGAAGCTTGCGGCGAAGGAAGTTCTTCTCGCTGGTCTCTACGTCGAACTCGCGGACGAGGCCTTCCACAAACACGAGGTCGACCGGGCGGCCCATGGCGAAAATCCGGTTGGTGCGAGGATCCGGGATGATTTGCACCGGGCTGTCTTCACCGCTGGTGCCACCGCCGGCCTGGCCGGGAAGTCCGCCGGGGACGGCGGGAGCTGGGGCGGCGTCGGTCCGCTGGATGCCTGCGGTTTTTTGCGCGGACTGTTGGGCGGTGAGTAGGGCGGTAAGGGTATCCGCGATCTCGGTGACGTCGGCATACTGGACCTTGATGAAGCGGGTGCCTTGGACGGAGCCGGGCTTGTCGATTTCCTTCTTGAGGTCGATGAGCTTGCGGATGAGCGAGGTGTTCTCGGTGATCACCACGGCGGAGGCGTTCGGCACGGCGGCGATGGAACCGTAGGCACCGAACTGGCCGATGATCTGGGTGAAGGTGTTGACCGCTTCGGCGGGCTTGATGAAGCTGAGCGTCATGACGTAGGTGATGACGGCGTCGCCCTCGGGAAGCGGGCGGTTTTCGTTATACACATCGACCCCGCGGCCGGTCGGGCGGATGCCGCCGGTGGAGAGGGTGAGGATGTCGAGATTCGGGTCCTGCTCGTCGGGGACGAAGACGAAGTTCTCGATGGTGCCCGCCTTGATGAGGAGCTCGGCGGCTTGGGCGTAGGTGAGGGGATCGGTGGGGCTGGCGTCCTGGACGAAGCGGAACTCGGCGGTGGAGGCGGCTGTGGAGACGATGACGCGGCGGCCGGTGAATTTCCGATAGAGTCCGGCAAGCGCGTCACCACTGAGTTTGAGTTCCTCGATCGGCTCGGTGATTTTCGTTTGTCCTAACGGCACACGTGGCGCGGCAGGGTTCGCGGCGGGAGCACCGGCAGGAGCGGCTGGGACGACTCCGGGAATCTGGACGCCGGGTGGCGTCACGGGTGGGGCGGGAACCGCGGTGGGTTGCTGGCCGGAGGCGGAGACGAGGCCGAGGAGGAGGAAGGCGGTGGAGCGATGGAAGGACATGGAAAAAGGTGGGAATTTCAGATTGGAAAATTAGTTGCCGCGGCGTTGTGGGCGCTGGTTCTGATGGTCTTGGGGAGTGGGCGTGGCAGCCGGGGCGGGCTGCACGAGGCCGCCGGTCTGAGGAGTCGGCGGCGGCACCACGCGAGGGCGGGGCTGGCGCTGGGGCATGCCGGGCTGGTTGGGCATCGGCTGCGGTTGCGGCTGGCCGGGGACCGGCGGCTGGCCGGGCACTTGGGGCGCGGCTTTGGCGACTGGAGCGGCGATGGTGAGGAGCTTCATATCGTAGCTAACGGTGCCGGACAGGGCTCCGGACATCATGCGGACGGTGGTGGCGGTGGGGTCGCCATTTTTACGAACGACTTCGACGATCTTGAAGCCCTTGGTTTCTTGGTCGGACTCGACGTAGATCCGGGGTTCTTCCGGCTTTTTCTTGTTGATGATGGTGACGCGGAATTTTTTCCCGCCGAGCGAGGAGACGCCGATGAGTGCGTAGTCATCGAGCGGATTGTTCACGGCTTCCGGGCCGGTGACGACGGGCTTGGCGGTGAACGGTGAGTTGCTCCACAGGCTGGTGTAGCGGCTGATGGGGGCTTTTTTCGGCAAATCCGCCGAAGTGGCTAGACCGGTGAGGGCGAGGAGGAGCACAAGAGGATTTGAGATCGGCGATTTCAAAATGGCGGCAGGTTAGAGGGTTTGTGGGACGAACCATTGCTCGATGGTGGCGGTGCAGTCGATCTTGGTGTCGTCGGGGTTGTTCGGCAGGATCCGGATTTGCGAAGCGATGCGAAATTGATCGGGCATGTTGAGGCGGTCGAACCAGCGGTAGAGGGCTTCCTCGGTGCCGGTGACGGTGATTTGGATTTTCGCGCGGTGGTAGTGTTTGCCGGCGGTGGCGTCGGTGGGGAGGGGCTTCTGGGTCTTGATGGTGAGGCCGGTGGCCTTGGCTTCGCGCTCGGCGAGTTGTTGGAGCGCGGTCTGGACGTCTTGGTTGGCGGCGGGTTGCGGCTCATGCTCGGCGAGCCAGGTCATTTGGTCGGTGACTTGCTCGCTGCTGTCGCGAAACATCTCCGCAGTGGCGAGTTTCTGCTTGGCTTGCTCGTGCTGGTTGTTGATTTCCTGGCGCTTGGACTTGGCAAAGTTGAAGGCGAGGAAATTCAGGATCGCGAATCCCGCGAGGGCAAAGAAGATGAGGAGGTTTTTTTCGCGGGATGACATGAAGTGAGAAGTGGAAAATGAGAACGTGCTGACCGTGTAATGCCGTGGAGGGAGTTTTTTGTCGGTGAACGCGAAAATCAGGGGGCGACGGGGGCCTCGCCGGCGTAAACGAACTCCCAGCCGCGGGTGGACTGGTTGGGCTCGGGGGTCTGCCATTTGAAATGACTGAGATCGTTGTTTTTCCCGAGGTTGAGGCTGAAGGATTGCACGGCTTTGTATTCCGGGGCCTCGCCGATGATTTTGATTTCGGCGGCGCTGATGTCTGCGGTTTTCAGGCGGAGTCCGCTGCTGGGCGGGATACAGGCGGCGATGCGGCTGAGGATGTCGACGGGGGAGTTGGTCAATTGGATGACGTCTTCGAGTTCGTCCCACTTGGCGATGTGCTCGGCGTAGGCGGCACCCTCGGGTGCGGCGGCTTCCGCCTGCTTGATGAGCTTCGCGGTGTCTGAGCTGTCCTTCCACAATCCGTAGCCGAACCAGCCGATGATGCCGAGGTAGACCAGGATGACGGCGGCGACTCCGAGGATGATGCTTTGGCGGCGTTGGGCGGCGCGGCGGGCGGCGCGGACGTCGGCAGGGAGGAGCTTACTGAGTGGATTGGGCAGGACGGGTGCGGGCCGCGGGGATACTTCCACCGGAGTTCTGAAGGCGGTGCTGAGCGCGGAAGTGTCGCACTGTTCCGCACTGGTCCAGACGACGATGCGGCTAGGCTGGATTTCAAGGCCCTGCATCGAGAGCTGGAGGAGGGCCAGGCGGATTTCCCGGGCCAAGTCATCATCCGGGCTGGTGGCGGTGACGGAGGTGGCTTGGCAATAGACCAGATTGCCTTGATGGGAGAGGGTGAAAACCCAGCGGCCGAACTCTTTCCATAGGGCGAGCGCGTCGCCGGGGAGCGGATAGGCGCGGGCGGAAATGTCGAAGCTCTTCGGCCCGCGCGGCGGCATGTCGCCATCGCCGGGAGCGCGCAGGAGGACGGAGACCAAGGCGGTGTTTTCCGCTTCGCGGGCGATGACGAAGACGTCGGTGAGCTGCCCCGCCATGGGATCCGGGCGGAGGCCGAGGCGCTCGGCATGGAGCGCCGCGAGATCCGGGAAGAGGGCGTCGTCATCACTGGTGACGCGCATGGGCACGGCGGTGATGGATTTCACCGGAAATAACAGCAGCAGGTCGCCGCTGGGAATGCCGGTGAGGTCGCTTGCCCGCTCGATGGCGGTGGCGCTGTGGAGGGTCAATGCGGCGGTGGTCTGGCCAGACCAGATTTCCCAGCCGGATTCGCCGGGGACGAGAAGAACGTTGTCGGTGGATTTGCTCACGGGATGATTTCTTCAGTGCGTTCGAGGAGGGCCGGTTTCCCGGTGCGGTTGCGGACAATAACAGTGATCTTGCGTTTCGCGCCTTCCGCGGAACCGGTGCTTTCGATGCGAGTGGTGGCATCGTTGACGGTGAAGCGTTTCGCGATGTCGGGGCGACCTTCTGTGTCAATTCCCAAA
>JAYWDF010000204.1:0-6775 GCA_043779985.1 Akkermansiaceae bacterium
GCACTCCAAATAGCGGAACTAACTTTTGGCAAGGGGTCTAACTGTTCGGTGGAAGGTTTCTGGCGACCCCGCATGGCGCTGGTTCACCAATCTTGGAGCGAACCGCCGCGACCACGCGATCGTTGTTTCACCCGTGGATTCCCGGGATATCAGCCTCTACGAGATGAACGTGCTGACGGTGGAGTCGAATGACAATACGCCAGCGGATTCCAGTGATGATTTGGCAAATCGCAGTACCTTCGAGGACCTCTATAACGCGCCGAATGCTCCCCACAATGCCAACAACCGCTGGGACTTGGATTATTTGAAAAACCTCGGGTGCAACTGGCTGTGGTTCCAGCCGATCCACCCGATCGGCACGGAGGGGCAGGATTTCTTCCCTGGCAGTCCGTATGCGGTGAAGAATTTCTTCGAGATCAATCCGCTCATGTCGGTGGGGAATACTCGCGAGTCTGCGATGCTGGCGTTCCAGGGATTTGTCAGCGCGGCGGACAACAAGGGAGTCGGGGTGATGCTTGACGCTCCGTTTAACCACACGTCACCCGATGCGGAGATCGCCGCGCCAGGGGTAGCGCTTTTCGGCGGGACCGGTACGACACAGATCCGCAATCAAGAGGCGAGGTTTTATTCTCAGACGAACAACTACGGGGCGCGCGCTTCCAGCGCTGCTAACATCGCCACCGCGCCGGATCGCGGGGATTTCGGAAAATGGAACGATGTCAAAGACGTGTTCTTCGGGAACTACTCGGCGCTCGTGAGTTTGAACCCGCAGGATAATGGGAACTTTACGAACGAAGGGGATTTCTTCGATTTTAACAACAGCAACTTCGACTCGGTCACCCGCAACGTCTGGAAATACTTCGCCGAATATCCGCTCTTCTGGCTGGATAGAACCGGAGTCCCAATCGGTGCGGATCTGGCAACCCAGACGACCAAAGGGATCGATGGCTTGCGCGCGGACTTCGGCCAGGGGCTTCCACCACAGCTATGGGAGTATATCATCAATAAAACAAGGACCCGGAAATGGAACTTTGTCTTCATGTCCGAATCCCTAGATGGCGGCGCGGTGACGTATCGCTCGAACCGTCACTTCGACATTCTCAACGAGAACATCGTTTTCCCTCTGGCCAGCGCGAGTACGGCCAGTGACTACCGTGGCATTTTCGAGTCCCGCCGCGATGCTTACGGGCAGGGTTTGGTGCTTCTCAATAATACTTCGCATGACGAGGAAAGCTACGTCGACCCTTTCGAGGCGTTGGTGCGCTATGCCGTGGTGAACAGCGTCGATGGGTCGCCGCTCGTTTTTCCCGGCCAGGAGCTCGGGATATCCCGCACCTTTGGTTATCAGAGTTACGAAACGAACTTCGGCAAACAAATCGCCCATTTCAAGAAGTTCAATTCCATGATGCCTATTTGGAACGATGCGAACTACGGCAACGACCAGCTCTATCCCGTGTATTCGGGGATCGGGAAGGCGCGCCTGTCGAGCAAGGCGTTGCGGAGTTCGAACCGCTGGTTTATGGATGGCGACGGCGCGAATAACAAGATATTCGCAGTGGCGAAGTACGAGCAGGATGGCGCCTCGCCGGCGCTGGCTGATGTCGTCCTCGCGTTTGCAAATGTGGATCGAAACAACGACGAACAGGATAATTATAAAATCCCGCTCGCGTTAACGACCAAGCTTGGGATCAAGGACGGCCGGACCTATAATGTGAAGAACATCGCCGCTTATACCGGGATCGATCCGAATCGCCGGGGCTACTGGCTGTGGAACGGTGCCGCGGGTTATACGGGCGCCCAGTTGAAAAACAGCGGTTTCGCCCTCTTGATGAAGAAAGTGCCGACGTCCGATAGTGCCTGGTCGACCGTTCCTTATGAAGCCCAGTATTTGAAGCTCTACGACGTTACAACACCGGCGGTGGCTAACGCACCGGTGGCGGGTCTATCGTTATTCGGAACGGTTCTCGGAAACCAGGTAACATTCACTTGGACGCCCGCGGCGGATCCTGATGGCGGCATTTCCGGCTATTTCCTACAAATCGGCAGCACTGCAGCCGGGTATGACTGGTTCAACTCGGTAACGACCAATACCAGTCAATCCGTCACGGTGCCCTACGGGACCACGGTCTATGCCCGCATCCAACAGATCAACAACGCGGGCGTCTACGGTCCGTATGGCAGCAGTTCCGCCTCCGTGCTGACTCTCGATCCGCTGGCTGACCAAGACGGCGACGGTCAATCCAACGGCGCAGAGCACACCGCGGGGACCAATCCGTTGTCAGGCATTTCGGTTCTCAAAATCACCGGCATCTCGTTTTCCGGCAGCGATGTGAACCTCAATGTAGCCACGGTGGTCGGCAAGGTCTATCAATTGGATACCAGCACCACGCTCGAGTCGCTCAGTTGGACTCCCGTCGGCGGGAGTGTGACGGCGGCCGGGCTATCGACCGGATTCACCCATTCCAACGGCGTTGGAGTAGCCAAGCGATTCTACCGGGCCCGCGTGGTGGCTCCGTAAATCCGGTTTTCTCCGCTTCCCAATTCGTCCGGGCTTGCCCTGCGGCATTTCTCCGCCATGCTTCGCCGCCTTGTGAGTTCCATTCCGGTCGAGCCATCTTTGGAAGCCTTCGCTGAGCTGGCGAAGCGGGGCAATGTCGTGCCCGTTTACACCCAGCTTGCCGCGGACTTTGAGACCCCGTTGTCCGCCTATTTAAAGCTGCGGGATAGTAAGCATTCGTTCCTTTTGGAAAGTGCCGAGAGCACGGAGAAAGGCGGTCGATGGTCGATCGTCGGGAGTGGACCCCGGCTGGTTTTTGAAGCGCGGGGCAAGGAAATCACCATCCGCGAGGGCTCGAAATCCCGCACGTACACGGCGGAAGATGATGTGTTGGCCGCTTTGGAGCGGGAAATGGCCCCCTACAAGCCGGTTACCCACGGCGGATTGCCCCAGTTTTCCGGCGGCATGGTCGGATATCTTTCTTACGACGCGGTTCGGCAGTTCGAGCCGACCCTCGGGCCGCCACCACCGGACGTCCTCGGCATCCCCGATGCGATGTTCATGCTTGCGGACACTCTGCTGGTGTTCGATCACCGCTTGCGCCGTCTTCAGGTGATTGCGAATGCGTTTATCGACGAGTTTTCCACACCGGAGCAGGCTTACGCCGCCGCCCGTGGCCGGATTGCGGCGATGGTGGAAATCCTCAATCGCCCGCTGCATGTTCCGGCGCTCAACGGTCTGGTGAAAGTCGAACCTGTCGAGGCTCGAAGCAATACGACGCAGGAAGAATTCGAAACCATGGTCCGCGAGGGCAAGGAGTTCATCGCGGCCGGCGATATCTTCCAGTTCGTGCCGAGTCAGCGCTTTGAGACGGATTTCGATCGCCCGGCGGTCGATCTCTATCGGGCACTGCGCTTGGTGAATCCCTCACCATATATGTTCATTTTGGAGCTCGGTGACTTCGCGCTGGTGGGCAGTTCGCCCGAAGTGCACGTCCGCTCGATCGAGGGCCGTATCGACATCCGTCCAATAGCCGGGACGCGTTGGAGGGGGACGACTCCGGCGGAGGATGATGCGCTTGCCGCCGATCTTCTGGCAGACCCGAAGGAGCGCGCAGAGCATTTGATGTTAGTGGATCTTGCTCGTAACGACGTCGGTCGCATCGCGAAGCACGGCAAGGTCAGCGTGGACGATTTCATGATCGTAGAGCGCTACAGCCACGTCATGCACATCGTCTCCAACGTCTCGGGGGAACTCGATCCTTCGCACAGTGCCTACGACGTTCTTCGCGCCACTTTTCCGGCTGGAACCGTGAGTGGGGCTCCGAAAATCCGTGCGATGCAGATCATCAACTCGCTGGAGAAAAACAAACGCTGCGCCTACGCCGGAGCAGTCGGTTATTTCGGCTTCGACGGCTCGCACGATTCCTGCATCACTCTCCGCACATGCCTCTTGAAAGGCGGCAAAGTCTACGTCCAGGCCGGTGCCGGTGTGGTCGCGGATTCCAACCCGACCTACGAATACGAGGAAACCGTCAACAAGGCGAAAGGCATGCTCCGCGCAGTCGCTCTCGCCAAGACCATGGGACCTGAAAACTAACACTCTGCTCCGATGCTCCTCATTCTCGACAACTACGACTCCTTCACCTACAACCTCGTCCAATACTTCGGCGAGCTAGGCGCTGAGATGAAAATCTTCCGCAACGACGTGCTTACGGTGGCGGATGTCAAGGCGCTCAAGCCCGAGCGCATCTGCATTTCCCCAGGTCCCTGCACACCCACCGAAGCCGGGATTTCCTGCGAGCTCATCAAGGAAATGGGAGCCACCACGCCGATTCTCGGCGTGTGCCTGGGTCATCAATCCATCGGCCAAGTCTACGGTGGTGACGTGGTCCGTGCCGACCGCTTGATGCATGGCAAGACCTCGCCGATCCATCATTCCGGTAAAAGCGTTTTCGGCGGAATGCCGAGTCCGTTCGAGGCCACCCGCTACCATTCACTCATCGTCAAACGCGACACTCTACCCGATTGTCTCGAAATAACGGCCTGGACTGAAGAAGGCGAGATCATGGGGCTCCAGCACAAGGAGTATCCGGTGCACGGCGTCCAGTTCCACCCGGAGTCGATCCTGACCCAAGACGGGAAGCGTCTTCTGGAGAATTTCCTCAAGATCTAACTTCAGGGCAAGGGAATCAGCTTCCCCGAAGCACCTCGACTCCGCGCCTTTGGAGTTGCTCGACGAACTCCTCGTCAGCGGCTTTGTCGGTGATCAGGCAACTGATGTCGGCGATTTCCGCGAAAAAGAAGGCGGCTTTTTGGCCCAACTTGGAATGATCCGCGAGGAAGACCACATCTTCCGCGTTGGAAATGACCCGCTCCTTGAAGGCTGCCTGACGCGCATTGCTTTCGCTGACGCCGCGTTCCAGATGGATGCCGTTTCCCGAGAAGAACATGCGGTGGATGTTATAGCGTTGGAGCGACTTCTCAGCCGTCAGTCCGATGAACGAACGCGACTTGGAATCATACAGGCCACCGGTGCAGATCAGATCAAGATTCGGCCGGTCTGACAGCGCGTTGAAGACACCCAACGCATTGGTTAGAATCGTCAGCGGCAGGTCGGGTAGAAATTCGGTCAGTGTCAGGACGGTCGAGCTGGCATCCAGGAAAATGGTTTCGTTTGCTTGGATCCGGCTCGCGGCCAAGCGCGCGATCGATTGTTTTTCCTCCCGCCGGACCGCCTGGCGTTCGGTGAATGGGACATCTTCACGGATGCGCTCCGGGCGACTGGCTCCGCCGTGGGTGCGGATCAGCTCGCCGCGCTTTTCGAGCATTTCGAAATCCTTACGGACGGTTTCGTCTGTCACCCCGAGTTGGGTGGCGGTCTCGATGGTGCGCAGGGAGCCCGCCCCTTGGAGGAGTTCGATAATTCGGCGTTGACGGTCGATGGCGAGCATGAATCGTGTTTTTCTTTGTTTCGTTGGAAATTTTTGGATTTTTGGTTGACTTGTCAATTAAAACCGACGAAACCCTTGGTCCAGATGGCCGCACCGATCTCCCAGTCCACGCCCCGAGCAGTTATCGAACACCTCGTTCGCGAGCAGGTTTACGCCAGCTTGGGTCTTTCCCTTCCTGCCGCGTCGAAGGCGCCCAATGCGCTGCTCGTCAATATCTCGGCTCGCCACTGCCACCTCACGCAGGCCGCCGTGGAAGCGCTTTTCGGCCCTGGCCATCAGCTGACGCCGATGAAGGGACTTTATCAGAACGGCCAATATGCCGCCAAGGAGTCGATCACGCTGATTGGTCCACGCAGCCGGATCATTTCCAACCTTCGGATTCTCGGGCCTTGCCGGGACCTCAACCAGGTCGAGCTCGCTTATACCGATGCGATTTCCCTCGGTTTCGATATTCCGGTCGCCATGTCCGGCGCGATCCAAGGCACTCCGGGGTGCATGTTGATGGGCCCACACGGTTATTTTCAAATGGATGAAGGCGTCATTCGCGCCCAGCCACACGTCCACATGCATCCGGACGATGCCGCCTATTACGGCGTCAAACACCTGGACACGATGAAGTTGAAAGTCCACGGCCCTCTCGCCATGACCTTCGACAAGCTCGTCGTCCGCGTCGATCCCTCCTTCAAGCTTGAAGTCCACATCGACACCGATGAGGGCAATGCTTGCGGCCTCAAGCCCGACACTTTCTGCGAACTCACCAAGTAATCTCAATCCCATCCCACATCACCAACTAACACTATGAGCACTGCACTCGGCATGATCGAAACCAAAGGCTACGTCGGCAGCGTCGAAGCCACAGACGCAATGGCAAAAGCCGCCAACGTCGAACTTGTGAAACAAATCCAAACCGGCGGTGGCTTTCTCACCGTTCTGGTCAAAGGCGACGTCGGCAGCGTGAAAGCTGCGGTTGACGCAGGTGCCGAGGCAGCGGGTCGCGTCGGCGAGCTGGTTTCCTCGCACGTCATCGCCCGTCCGCACTCGGAGCTCCTGAGCCAGTTCGGCATCGCTTGATTCCTTATTTCAACCACTCCAAACTAACACTACCATGGCCAAGCAAGCAATCGGCATCATCGAAACCAAAGGTTTCGTCGCCCTCATCGAAGCCTCGGACGCCGCTCTGAAGGCCGCCGACATCAAAATGACCGGCTGGGATAAAATCGGCTCCGGCCTTGTCACCGGTTTCTTCACCGGCGACGTCGCCGCCGTCAAGGCCGGTCTCGACGCGGCTGCCGCCGCCGGGTCCAAGATCGGCACCGTGACCTCGG
>JAYWDF010000205.1:0-2281 GCA_043779985.1 Akkermansiaceae bacterium
CCCACCTCTGTGAGGCATTCCCTGACGACGTCCGCTGGATGGAGTGGTACAGCGCGGTGGCGATGTATGGCGACTTGCACAAGAAAATCGTCAGCAATACCGCTCCCTATCACATGCTACCGAGCGGTCTTTACGAGAAAGAGGAATATCAGAAAACCTGGGAATCCGCCCGCTCGCGCATGCAGCAGCAAATCCTCGCCGCCCAGCCGCTCGGCTCCGACTATGTCATCAGGGCGTTTCCCGCCAACGACGGCCATTTAGGTCAACTTCACGTCCAACTGACCCAGGCAAAAGGCGTCGCTCTCAGCGCCCAACTGCGCGGCGACCTTCCGGCATCTCAACTCGCCTCACAACAACTCGAGTGGACACTCGGACGGAACCCATTCTCTCGCAGCTTCATGTATGGCGAGGGCTACGATTACACTCCGCAATACAGCCCGATGTGCGGCAACATCGTCGGAGCCCTCCCCACCGGACTGCAGTCTTTCGGTGTCAAAGACGAACCGTATTGGCCGGTTGGCGAGAACAAGCCGTCACCTAACGAACAATGGATCCAAACCATCTCCCGTTTCATCTACCTCGCAGGAGATTTGCTGGGACCGGCGCGAGTAAGCGGCCGCGCCACTTCCACCGTGCAAGTCCGGAACGAAAGCACCGGCGCGGTGTCAAACGTGCAACCTGACTCCAAGGGCGGATTTCACACAACGCTTCCTCAGGGGAGCTACGTGATTACCGCAAACCATCTGGACCATCACGTCGTCGCCTTACCAAACACCAACTACCAACTTGATCCCAATCTCGATTTCACAATCAGCAGCACCACCAACTCTCAAGGGCAGGTCACGATCAATGTGACGGCCAACGGCTCGGGCACCCACACGTTTTCACTAAGGGCAAGCAACCTCATGATCGACGGCAAAGCCAAGACCGTAAGCATGCCATCCGGGAATCCACAACAGATCACTTGGACAGGAACGATTGTCGAAAAAAGCAGTCCTTGGTTTGCCGTGGTAGTTCCCGACAACAATATTTCGATGCGCAAAGAGGCGAATCTATCTGCCATCGCTGAATGAAACCGATTCTCCAAATGATTAGATTCCCTTTTTCGACTCTATCGTGCTCGATGCTTTTTGCGGCAGTCGCGGCATTGGCACGCGCTGGGGAGTCGGCGGAACCCTTGATGGTCAGCGCCGCGAAAAGCAAACCAACTAATCCGTGGGAGAATAACCCCACTCGCCTTGTCAGCAGCCTGCCCAATTACCAATCCTCCACCGACGGCCAACTTTCCACCTATGGCGGCATCAAGTCGGAAAAGCTCTCCGCCACCGGCTTTTTCCGCGCTGAAAAGACCGGACGCCGCTGGTGGCTTGTTGATCCCGAAGGCTATCGATTCATCAACGTGGGAGTCGTCGCGGTCGCCAACCCGGCCGGGACGAAGAACCTAGCAGATAAATTCTCTTCTGCTGAAAAATGGGCGGATGTCACCACCGGCCTCCTCCATGGGTATGGCTTCAATGGCTGCGGTGCGTGGTCGGACACGGATCTACTGCGCGCAAGCAAGCAACCCGTCGCCTATACGAAAATTTGGAACTTCATGAGCGCATACGGCGCAAAACGCGGCGGAATCTATCAGCAGGCGGGACACATGGGATATCCCAAGGATTGCATTTTTGTCTTTGATCCCGAGTTCGCCACCTTCTGCGACGACTACGCCAAGAAGCTGACGAAAACGAAAGATGACCCTTGGCTGCTAGGTCACTTCTCAGACAACGAGCTCCCCTTCTACGTTAAAATACTGGATAATTTTCTCAAATTGCCGCCCGAAGACGCTGGCCGCAAAGCCGTTGACCAGTGGCTCGATGACCGCCACACGAGCCATCCGGAAGAGCACGGCATTACCGATGAAATGCGGGATGAATTCCTCGGTTTCGTCACGGATCGCTATTTGAAAATCACAACCACTGCCATCCGGAAATATGATCCCAATCATCTTTGCCTCGGTCCACGCTTTGTGTTTCAGGCATTGCAGTCAAAAGCCCTGTTTGAAGCGGCAGGCCGCTATCTGGACGTCATCGCCATCAACTACTATCACGCCTGGTCACCCGATCCCGTGCGCACCAGTGAGTGGGTGAAGTGGTCTGGCAAGCCGTTTCTCGTGACTGAGTGGTATGCCAAGGCGATGGACTCCGGCTTCGCCAACACCAGCGGCGCTGGCTGGGTGGTCAAGACCCAGGAGGACCGGGGATTATTCTATCAGAATTTTACTCTCGGACTTTTGGAA
>JAYWDF010000206.1:0-2276 GCA_043779985.1 Akkermansiaceae bacterium
TTCGCGCTCGACTCAAGGCAAGAGCCGTATGAGGTAATTCTTCACGTACGGATCTGCGCGGGGGGCCGCCGGCAACGGCGGTTCCTACCGCAATCCCGAACAGGATCGCGGGACGGTTGGTGACGAAAATGCGGCGATAGTGGCCTGAGATTTATTGGACGATGTGCTGGGCACGGCAAACGGCAAAGAACCGGATGTGGCTGACCCGGAGAGCATTCGAAGAAGTTACGGCGGATCATGGTGGGTGTGATTTGTCGCCACCGTAGCAAGCGGGGTGGGACAAATAGCGGGGGTGGGTAGAGAAATTTGGGATTTTTTGATGATGGATTTTGAATGGGGGGAAATTACCGCTATGCCAGTGGCCAAATCACCGGCACGGCAGGCACCCAGCCCACCACGGGAGCCTCATCCCGCACCACTTACCCCGATGCGAGTGGCCGCTTGGCAGGGAGCGCCTACACCCGGACTGGCAGTCGCACACGGTTTCGAGACGCATCGGGCCGGCTCAGGTCCCTCGCCAGCACCGACGGGCTCTGACCAGCTCAGCTCGGTTGGGGTGGGTAGATTGCCCAGAATTGCGCCCCATCAGTGTAGCTGGAGAGATTCAGATAATGACGCTTCACCACTGATTCGGTGTTTCCTCCCTCGATGGCGGCTTCTCCTACCGATTTAAAAGCGGCAACATGCATTGAGAAGAACGTATGTCGCAGCACGTCGTGTCCCAAGTGAAACTTCGCTCTGACATGCTTCAGCATGCGGTCGTGATTGGTGGGAAGGATCTCTCCCGTGTAAGTGGTCAACCACGCCTTGAGATTCGGCCGAATGATCACCTGGCGGTATTGGTGCGTCTTGGAAACTTCAGGTTGAAGATGGATCACTCCTCGCTCCAAATCGACAAACTTGGGGAGGTCTGCATGACGTGCGAGTTTGTAGAGTTCTCCGTCTGGCCCCGGGCGCAAGCCGGCGAAGAGCGCGAGGGCGAAGAACCTTGTCATCTTCCCTCCTTCATAGCCAGCGACGTAGTTCATCAGAAGCTGCGCCTGGTTCACATTCAGCGACGTTGGGACACCGCGTCCATCCTTGAACTTGTCGACTGCGGTGACAGGGTTTTCGCGGATCCACCGGCGTTGGCGGTCTGCGGTCCACGCAAAGAACGCATGGAGGTCCGCGCGGTAGTTGTTCCAGGTCTTGCGGCTCGCAGCCGCCTGTCCATCTTTGGTGCGGATTGTCTGGAGGAATTGAACCACATCCACAGATGTCACGTGATGAACTGCCGGGCGCGGAATGTCCGGCGCAATGGCCTCCAGCGCCTTAAGCACCACCCGCGACTGATTCTCCTTCCCGGGCGGCACGGCAGCACGAGCCAACCGAAGATCCGAGGCGAAGGTCTCCGGTAGCTGGTCTAGGGTGTACCAGTTGACGAAGGCGGACACAGTGGATTCAAGCTGCTTAAGAGAGCGAGCGCGGACGCCCGCCCGCTCCCTCGCGTCGAGGAAGACCTGTTGAGCCTGTTGGAGTGGCTGAACTTCCTCGGGTTCGGCGTAATGAAGCAGGAAATACTCGACGACCTCCGCGAGAGTGTAGCGGCCCCGGAGACGATTGAGGGCTCCCTCCGCGTCGCGCACTTGCTCGCGCGATAGGGGAGTATTGACGGTATTGATCGCAGTGTTCTTGTTCGTGACTTTGACTCGCAAGACAGCAAGTTCGCCTTCGGCCTCCGCAAGGGTTTTGAAGCGCTTCCGGCAGCGTGTCCCGTCTGGCAGGTATCCTTGAACCCGGTAGTAGCGAACAGACCTACCACGTTCGGTTGCGTCAACTTCGCGGACGTGCAACTTGTCGGAGGGAGTCTTGATCTTCTGGACGGTGGATTTCTTGGTAGGCTTTTTCTTGGTGGCCATCGGCGCTAGGATTGGCAAAACTACCGCCGAAGGCAAGCGTCATGGGCATGTATTTAGGCATGCGATTTTGAAATCATAGTAAATACAAGCATGATCGTCAGGCTCATAACCTGAAGGTCAGAGGTTCAAATCCTCTTCCCGCAACCAATGAAAGCCGCTGAATTCGAAAGAGTTCAGCGGCTTTCGCCTTTTGCAGGAGACCGACCGGGAGGGGTGATTTCTGCCACCGTGAATAAACGTGGCGGGAAACCGTGAATAAACCAATTCCCAGTGAGGGAAGGGGGGCGCGGTTTCCTCCAGATCCCGATGTCAAAGGCGGGAGTTTTTTGCACATTCGAGGGTTTCGGTGCTTGCCAGAACCGAACTCCGATCATGGCG
>JAYWDF010000207.1:0-6757 GCA_043779985.1 Akkermansiaceae bacterium
CAGGGAGCTTGGTCACGGCAGGTGAGGCGAGGATGAGGCTGTAAAATGCCTGCGACGCATAGATTGTCGCGGGGTGTTCCTCGTGCCTCAGGCGGCGGATGATCACGACCACCCAGCCCGCGCCGGCTGCTCCCGCGAGTGCGAGCAGATCATACGGCGAGGGCCGCAACAATTGCCCGTCCTCACTGAGGAAAATCACCAAGCCGCCGAAGCCGACGAGCATCCAGACCAGCGCGGCGCGGGTGAGTTTCTCCTTCAGCCAGACCGCGGCGATCACCGAGGCGAAGATCGGATAGGTCAAGTTCAGGATCACGGCCCGGGCCGCTCCGAGTTTCACGATGGTCACGTAAAATGCGATGATGCTCAGGGCTCCGACGATGCCGCGGATGGTGATCAGGCGACCGGTGAAGAGTCGTTTCGGATTCAGTCCCCGGCCGCGGCCGAAGAGCGCGAGCACCACGAGTAGCCCTACGCCGCCCCTGAACAGGGTCGCGACCCAGCCGCTCGCTGCCGGTGTGTGCAGGGCGATCCCACGGATCAGCAGGGTGTTCACGGCGAATAAAACCACCGAGCCCAGCATGAGCATCACGCTGCGGCGGTCAAAGGAGTCATCATTTTTCAAGTGCATGGCAGTTCCAGTAAAAAGCCGGAACGTCCCAGCGACAGGCGGGACTCGTTAGGGTCCCCGGAACCGGCCACTTGACGGGCGTTCCGGAGAGTCTTGCGGATCGAAATCCAGCGTTTACACCCCGTGCGCCAGCGCCTGCCGCCAAATCATGGCGGCGGTAATCTTGGCTCGGAGTCGGACGACGGAAAACATCACGCGGCGGATGTGGCAGGGATTTGCGCCAAGGTCAATGCTTCAAAGCGATCACGTCATGCCAAGCGACGACAGGTTCCGTCCTACAATCGCTCACGCGCACTTCGGGCAGACGCCGAAGAATTCCAGCTCGTGATAGAGATTGCGGAAACCGGTTTTCTCGCGGATCTCATCTTCGAGTTGGTGGACAGGGCAGGGGGCCTTGATGGGCTCGATGCTGCCGCAGCTGGTGCAAATCAGGTAGTCGCTGTGATTTCCCGGGATGAGCAAAGTGAAATACGCCGCGCGTTCGTGCAGGCCGAGGCGCCGCACCACGCCGTGCTCGGTGAGCCGCTGGAGCAGGCGGAAAACCGTCGCCTTGTCGCATTGGTCCGTGAGGCGCTCGGAGGTGGCAAGCTCGGAGAGGGTCATCGGCCGTTGGCTTTCCAACAACGTGCTCACCAGTTCCTCCAGCGCCTTGGTCCGCCGCAGGCCGGCGGTGCGGCAGCGCTCGATGGTTTCTTGGACGATGGGATTCATGGCTTCCGCAGACTAGGGTGAAGGGCTGGTTAAAACAAGCTTGTCTGTGAATCGTCAGGCCGGGAGGGCGGCATCGGCGCGCCGATTTTCTCATAGGCGGCGGGCATCGCCGTGCGGCCGCGCGGGGTGCGCATCAGGAAGCCTTGCATGATGAGGAACGGCTCGTGGACTTCCTCGATCGTCGCCGCGTCCTCGCCCACGGCGACTGCCAGAGAGTTCAGCCCGACCGGGCCGCCGCCGAATTTGTAGATGAGCACCTCGAGCAGCCGCTTGTCCATTTCATCGAGGCCTTGGGAATCGATCTCGATCATCGCGAGCGCGGCGTCGGCGATTTTGCCGTCGATGAAGCCCTCGCCGCGGACCTGGGCGAAGTCGCGGACCCAGCGGAGCAGCGCGTTGGCCACCCGCGGGGTGCCGCGGGAGCGCGAGGCGACTTCGAGCGCACCGGCGCGTTCGATCGGCACGTCTAGCAGTCCAGCCGAGCGCTCGATGATCAGCGCGAGCTCGTCGTGGGTGTAGTAGTCCAGGCGGTTGGCCAAGCCGAAGCGCGAACGCAGCGGAGCCGTTAGCATTCCCGAGCGGGTGGTCGCGCCGACGAGGGTGAAGCGCGGCAAGTTGATCTGGATCGAGCGCGCGGACGGGCCGGAGTCGATGATGATATCCAGCCGGAAATCCTCCATCGCGGGATAGAGATATTCCTCGATGGCCGGATGCAGCCGGTGGATTTCATCAATGAACAGGATGTCGCCCTTCTGGATGTTGGTTAGAATGCCGGCGAGGTCGCCGGCCTTTTCGATCTGCGGGCCGGAGGTCGTGTGGAGCTGGGTCCCGGCGGCGCGGGCGATCAGGTTGGCAAGGGTGGTTTTCCCCAAGCCCGGCGGTCCGGAAAGTAGCACGTGGTCGAGCACGTCGCCGCGGCCCTTGGCTGCCTCGAGCATCAGGAGAATCCGGTCCTTGACCTTTTCCTGGCCGATGAATTCGGAAAACGCCGGTGGCCGGAGCGAGACATCGAAGGGGGTCGGCGGCGCGGTGGTGGTTTGTTGGTAGAAATTTTCAGACATCGGACGTGCGGGAGGGATTGGAACCCAGCGGGGAGCTGCTGAGAAGTGTAGAGTTTGATCCCGGCCCGAGGAAACTGCTTGTCGAAGGGGCGGGAGTTTGGGAGTTTCCACGCTGATGAGCATCGATCCCTACTCCCCACCCACCCTGAATGTTCACGCTGCCAAGAGCGCGCCGGACACCGGCGTTTCCCAAGGCGTGCTTGCCCAACTGGCGGGGACCAAGCCGTGGGTGCGCTTCATGTCGGTGCTGATGTTCGTGGGGGCGGGATTCATGTTACTGGGTGCGCTTGTCCTTCTGTTGATGGGTGGAATGATCGCGGAGAGCGCGAAAGGCGTGGCCATGCCGCCGGGGCTCATGGCCGGAATCGCGGTTCTGTATGCAGCCTTGTCGATTCTTTATATTTACCCCGCCTTGAAGTTGTGGAAATACGCCAACGGGATTGCCGCGTTGCTGATTTCCGGGAATTCGGTGGATTTGGAAGTTGCGCTCAGCCAGCAGCGGTCGTTTTGGAAGTTTCTCGGAATCATGGTGATCATCTGCTTTGTCCTGTATTTCTTCGCGATTCTTGGCATGATCGCGGTCGGCGGTTTCGCGGCGATGAAGGCGCAGGGCGCGTGAGTGAAAACGGCGTGGCGCTGGCGTATAATGCTTCTTGCCTTGTGTCGCGCTCCTCGCTTGAATTCCAGAAATCCATTGGAAGAGCTATTTTGAGAAATCCCCGCCATGAACGAGCAACCCAGCCAAGATCGTCGATCCTTTTTGAAAACCATGGGAGCCTCCTCGGCGCTGGCCGTCACGGTTCCCGCGCTGTGGAGTGCGACCTCTGCGGATGCCGGTGCGGCGGCGGTTTCACCGGGTTCGCGTGGCTATGTGGCCGGGAAATACGCCATTGAGCTTGATGGCGTGATGGCCGGTTGGGTGCAAAGCTTCGATGGCGGTGGTGCCTCCGCCGAGGTGGTTGAGGAGAAAACCACTGAAGGGCAGTTCGCCGCGAAAAAGCACATCAGTAACGTCAAGTATGAGGGTATTTCCATTTCCTGCGGGACCGGCATGTCCAAGGGCTTCTACCAGTGGATCAAAGACTCCATGGATGGCAAGGCGGCGCGCGTCAGCGGAGGTGTGCGCGGATCAATACACCAGAAGTTCCGCTTGAACTTTACGAATGCGCTCATCACGGAAATCGGATTCCCGGCGCTCGACGCGGCATCGAAGGATGCTGCCAAGATGACCATCAAGTTCTCGCCGGAATCCAGTCGGCGGGCGGAAGACACCGGCGCCCCTCCTCAAATGCCCTTCACTTGGCCGTGGCTGGCATCCCGCTTCATTCTGGAAATCGATGGCTTGGACTGCAGCCGCGTCAGTAAGATTGATGCCTTTGTGGTGAAACAGACTCTCGCAGAGACTTCCGTCGGCACCCTGCGGGACTATCAGAAGGAGCCCGCTAAAATTGAATTTCCAAATATATCGATCACCCTGCCTGAATCTGCAAGTGGCTCGTTCCAAGACTGGTTCGACGACTTCGTGATCAAGGGTAATAACGACGACAAGCAGGAAAAGTCCGGCACTTTGTCATGGATGACGGCCGATGGCAAACTCGTGCTCGGGGTCGTGGAATTCAGCCACCTGGGAATTTTCCGACTCGCGCCGGACGCGTCGAGCACGGACGGGATTCGCCGCGTGAAAGCCGAGTTGTATTGCGAGTCCATGGCGTTCGATTTCAGTGCTACCTCGGCATAAGTGGCGCGCTAACATTCTTTCCATGAACGACGCCGGCGACCCCACGCCTTATGACGCGGTTCGCTACCCGTGCTACAGTCACACACTGTCCCATCCGGATGTGTTAGCGAAGCAGGCGCTGCTTTACGGCGTGGAAACGGCGCCGGTGGAATCCTGCCGCGTGCTGGAACTCGGCTGTGGCGATGGCAGTAACCTCATTCCGATGGCGTTCGGCCTGCCGGGTTGCCTATTCACCGGCGTCGATCTCGCCGGGGACCCCGTAGCGAGGGGGAACGAGTTGATCGCTGCCGCGGGCCTTGAAAATGTGACGCTGCTCCATGCGGATCTGATGGATTTCGATCCCGCGGCGGGCGAGTTCGACTACATCATCGCGCATGGATTGTTTTCCTGGGTGCCCAAGCCGGTGCAGGAGAAAATCCTCGCCATTTGCGGCAAGCATCTATCAGTGAACGGGGTCGCCTTCATCAGCTACCTCGCCCAACCGGGTGCCTATGCCCGGACGATGCTGCGGGACATGATGCTTTTCCACACCCGGGATTGCAAGGGGCCGGAAGAATCCGTCGCCGCCGCCAAGGATCTGGCAGGGTTGATCGCGAGCGTGCCTCCGGCCAACGATCTCGTCCAGTTCCTGCTTCAGAGCGAGTCCCGCCGCGTCATGGAGATGGTGCCGGGCCATCTGTTCCACGACGACCTCGCGGAATGGAGCTCGGCTTTCTATTTGATGCAGTTCGCCGGCGCAGCCGGGGAACATGGCCTGCAATTTCTAGCGGAAGCGGATTTCACCGAAATGCAGGACCGGCACCTGCCGCCGGAGGCGCAGGAGAAGCTCCGCGCACTTGCACCAGACAGGGTCCTGCGGGAGCAATATCTGGATTTCCTCAGGGGCCGCCGCTTCCGTCAGACATTGCTTTGCCGGGCGGGACGGGCGATCCGGACCAATCCCGATCCCGAGTGCCTCGACCGCTTATTCTGCTCCACCGCCGCCGAAACGGACCGCTTGCCGGTCGATCTGTCGCCCGAAGTCGAGGTGAATTTCCGCGGTGCGCGCGGCACGGCTTTGGAAAGCAGCTACCCCCCGGGCAAGGCCGCGCTGGCGGTGCTGATGGAGGCGAGTCCGCGGCGTGTCGCGTTTTCCGAGTTGCTCACTGCCACCCGCGCCCATCTTGCGGCTGCCGCTTACGCCGCGGATGTCGTCTCCGACGCGGCCCTGCGGACCTTTCTCCTCGATCTCCACGGTGCCGGCATTGTCGATTTGCATGCACACGCGACGCTCCAGTGTCTCCATCCCGGCGAGTATCCCAAGGCCAGCCCGGTGGCTCTGTGGCAAGCCGCCCGCGGGTATTTCGCCTCCAGCCTGCGGCATGTCGGCTATACCTTCACTCAGGATCCTGCGATTCATCTCTTTCGGCTCTTGGACGGAAAACGGAACCGGACCGAGATCGTTAGGGACCTTCTGGCCAACCCGGAGGCACGAACCGCCTTGCTCGAGAGCGGACTACCCACCGACGAACAATTTGCCGCGCTCAGCCGAGTGGTCGACCGTGAGATCGACCACCTCGCCCGCCTCGGAATGTTGATCTGTTGAGGCTGATTTCGCAGACTGCAGTAAATCGATCTCGCTTGTGAATTGGGATGTGGGGCGCGTAAAACCACTCACCTCGAATTTAATTGACCCCACCAGCCAGATACCGTTAGTGTCCGATTCGTCGATGAAATTAACTACCTACAGAGAGTCAGTCTGCTGCGTGCTATTTGCAGTCATCGGCTTGTTTTCAGTGGGTTGTGATGGAAGTCGGGGGGAGGCCGCGTGGTGGCAGGGAGAACAAGAGAAAATTGAACTGGAGCATCAGTTGGAGCTGAAGAGCTACCGCTTTGAGCAGCGATATTCTCGTGATTTTGAAGAGCTGGGGAAATTTCGGATTGCAATCGAAACGAGTCATTCATTGATTGTTCCGTTGCGTCAGCAGCGGTTGGATCTCACAGAAAATATCAGTTTGCTTGAGGGACAATGGTCTGCATTTCGTGAATCCACGATCCGGGAAAAACGCCAACGCGCCATCGGACAGACATTCCAAGAGCTTGGCTTGATTTCGGGGCGGAAATTTCAAAACGTCTCAGTCGCAGCAATCGATGATGCCGGAGTCACCATCCGTCACGCGGACGGATCTGCCAGATTGCGCTTTGCGGATTTGAGCTCCAGCCAGCGGGTGCTTTTCGGCTTGGAAGGGGATCTGGCCGTTGCGGCCGAGGAGAAGGAAGCGAAGAACGCTCTTGATTATGAGCGGTGGATCGATCTCCGTATGTCAACGATTCAGGAGAAAGAGTCGAAAGCGGCTGAATCTGCTAGGCGGGTTGATCTGGCCGCCCGCGAGAAGCGCTCAATGCTTGCTGCGCGGGAACTCGCTGTAGCGGAGAATCGGCCGCTGGCCCAAGCCGCAACCACCGTCGGAACTCGGTCATCAAGCTATTATGGATATTACTCAAACTATCGATATTACAGTCCGTATTATCGAACCGTTTACTACCAGACTCCGAATTCCTACACGATTCCGAATTATTCTTCAAACCAGTCCGGCATCGGTACTCCATTTTATCCGTCGTCGTCCGCTTGGACGGGCG
>JAYWDF010000208.1:0-2275 GCA_043779985.1 Akkermansiaceae bacterium
CGGGTGGCACCCCGACCTCCGGCGAAGCCCGCGGCACCGATCCCTTCACTCTCGCACTCGAACTTTTCAACTCCCTTTCATGAGCAAATCTGGCACTTGTTATCTCGTCGGCGCCGGTCCCGGCGATCTCGGTCTCGTCACCCTTCGCGCGAAGGAATGCATCGAGCTTGCCGATGTGCTCGTTTACGACGCGCTCAGCAGTCCCGAGCTCCTCAACTGGACGCAGGCGGGTTGCGAAAAAATCTACGTCGGCAAGCGCGCAAAGGACCACTCGGTGCCGCAGGATCAGATCAACGACCTGATCGTAGAGAAGACCAAAGCCGGTAAAAACGTCGTCCGGCTCAAAGGCGGAGACCCGATGATTTTCGGCCGCGGCGGCGAGGAAGCCGCCGAGCTCGCGGCAGCGGGCGTGAAGTTCGAAATCGTTCCCGGCATCAGCTCGGCCATCGCCGGCCCGGCCTACGCCGGCATCCCCGTGACGCACCGCGATCACAACACCCAACTGACGATTTTCACCGGCCACGAGGATCCCACCAAGGGCTTCAGCTCGGTGGACTACGCCCAGCTTGCCAAAGCTCCCGGCACCAAGGTGTTTCTGATGGGAGTTGCTAGACTGCGCGAAATCACCGGCGCGTTTATCGAAAACGGAGCCGCGCCCGAAACCCCGATCGCACTGACCCGCTGGGCCACGACTGGCTCGCAGAAGACCATCGTCGGCACGCTTGCCAGCATCGCCGACATCGCCGAGCAGGAAAACTTTACATCCCCCGCCGTCGCGGTAATCGGCGATGTGGTGAAGGAACGGGCGAAGATCAACTGGTTTGAAACGCGTCCGCTGTTCGGCAAGCGCATCGTCGTCACCCGCACCCGCGAGCAAGCCGGGGAGCTGAGCAAGGCCCTGCGCGATCTGGGAGCCGATGTCATCGAGCTGCCCACGATCCGCATCGAAGGCCCGCCGGACCGCCACGAGTTCGCCGAACTGGTGACGCATGCCCACGAATACGACTGGCTGGTTTTCACCAGCCCTAACGGTGTGGAGCGAT
Source organism: Akkermansiaceae bacterium (assembly GCA_043779985.1). Classification (GTDB taxonomy): domain Bacteria; phylum Verrucomicrobiota; class Verrucomicrobiia; order Verrucomicrobiales; family Akkermansiaceae; genus Luteolibacter. The sequence goes on from JAYWDF010000208.1 coordinate 1,044, forward strand.
TCTTCGACGCGTTCTTCGCTTCCTACCCCGACGCCCGCAGCCTGGGCAATCCGCGGATCGCCGCGATCGGAGAAGGCACCGCGAAGAAAATCCGCGAATACCGCTTCGCCGTGGATCTCATCCCCGAGCGCTTCGTGGCCGAGGGCCTCATTGAGGCATTCAAGAAGGAAGACATCGAGAATCTAACGATGCTCTGGGTGAAGGCTGACGAAACGCGCGATGTGGTGGGCGAAGGGCTGACCGCACTGGGAGCGATCGTTGACAATTGCGTTGCCTATCGCACCGTCGCGGAAACCGAAGATCCCACCGGAGCGCGCGCCCGACTGATCGAGGAAGGCGCGGATTTGATCACTTTCACCTCCAGTTCGACGGTTGACCACTTCTTCGCGCTCGGCTTGGACTGGCCGGAAGGCTGCGGTGCGGCGAGCATCGGCCCGGTCACCAGCGACACACTCCGCAAGAAGGGCATGAAACCGGTGTTTGAGGCTTCGAAGCATGACATCCCCGGCCTCACCGCTGCGATTGTGAAGTATTTTCAGGGAAAGCGGCCCTAAATTCACCGCGTTTCCTCATCAAGAAGGATTTCCGGCTTGCGGGTCGGAGGAACCTTTGTTTTCCTGTGCTGCGTTCTGTGAGACGCCGCTGTAGCTCAGGGGTAGAGCAATTCATTCGTAATGAATAGGTCGTCGGTTCAATTCCGACCAGCGGCTCCAGACTGAGGACATTGGGACGGAATCGCCCGTCCGTGAGCCCCCGGCCAGCCACCCGTTCGGGACGCTTGTTTTTATAAATAATTGGAAAGCTCTCGTTATTTTTAAATACTCTTTACATTTAAGCGATAATTTGACATTTGGTTTTTTAATGCTGTCCCGCATGAAAACACACCCCTACCTGAAAGTAATCACGGCTGTCTGTGTCGGTGCTTTGGCATCGTGCGCAAGCCAACCACAAACCACCCGGATGCCGATGTCTGCATCCCTTCATCCTGAATCCTCGCTCTCCGGGCAGGTGTTCCAGGAAGTCAATTCCTACCGCCGCAAGCTCGGCAAGTCGGAACTCGAACGCCACAGCGGTCTGGATCGTCTCGCCCAAGAGCATTGCGAATACCTGCGCCAACATCGGGGTTCCTTCGACATTTACGGCAAAAACGTCAGCCACTTCGGCTTCGAAGGACGGGCGCTCTATGCACGCGAGGCCTACCAGATGCAGAGCGTGAGCGAGAATGTCGCCTC
>JAYWDF010000209.1:0-6749 GCA_043779985.1 Akkermansiaceae bacterium
AGGCGTCGAATTCCGAAGTGCTGGTGACCATTTACGCCAACGAACTTGCGCGTTACGAAAGGGTGATTGATGTTCTCGACGCTTTGAGCCGTGCGGAAATCTCCAACGTGACATTCCAAGCCGGAAGTCCGGATTAAAAGGGCCGCTCTACTCGACTGCTTCACCAATTCACTACCATGGAAATTTACGATAACGAGGGAAACCCGGTTGAACTCAAGCCTCGCAAAACCGGCCTATGGGCTAAAATCGGCGGTGGCTCGCTGATGTTTGCTGCCTTGTTTCACATTGTATTGCTGATCATCGGCGCGTTCTGGATTTTCCAAATCATCCGCGAACCTGAGAAGAAGGTGGATTTCATGCCACCTGGCGGTGGGGGCGGGGAGCGGGGGGCCGAGCACCAGGTGCAGAACAAAAAGCGCGCGCAGATCACTCCGACGACGAACGTCAAGCGGGTCTTCGCCGAGGGCGCACAAGCCTCTTACGCCATTCCCGAGCAGGGTGATAATTTCGGCGAGATGTCCACCCTCAGCTCACTGAGCGGCGGCGGAATGTCCGGTGGCCTCGGTGGTTCCGGCAGCGGCAGCGGATTTGGTAAAGGTGCCGGCAACGGCGGCGGGCTCGGCATGGGTGGTGGCGCCGGCAAGTTGTTCGGCCTCATCCCGGAGAACATGCGCAAGCGCTGCTCCAAGGAAGATCGCCTCCAACGCCTCAAGGACAATGGCGGCACTCCTGCTTGTGAGGAGGCGGTTCTCAAGGCCCTCCGCTGGCTCAAAGCCAACCAGAAGCCCGACGGTTCATGGCCTGGGAACAGCCCGGCCATGACAGGCCTCGCGCTTCTCGCATACTTTGGCCACTGCGAGACCCCGGTGTCGGAAGAATTTGGCGATTCCTGCATGAAGGGCATCGTTTATCTGGTGAATCTCGGAATGAAAAATGAGGGGAAAATAGCCACCGGCTTCACCGAAAACAGCTGGCCCTACGAACATGCGATCGCCACCTACGCCTTGGGTGAGGCATCCACATTTTGTAAAGAGGCGAAGATCGAAGTGCCGAATCTGATGGAGATCACGGAAAAAGCCGGCCAATACATCATTGACAACCAGAACAAAAACGGGGGCTGGGCCTATCTCTACGCCACCGAAGGGGGCCACACCGACGTTTCAGTGGCGGGGTGGCAGATCCAAGCCCTCAAGGCCTGCAGTCACAACAACAGCATCAAATACAAAGGCATGTCGGCATGCATCAGCAGGGGCCTCAAGTACCTAAATGGTTGCCAGAGCGAAGACGGCGGCTTTGGCTACACCGGCCCGCATGCCGGAGAAGCAGGCTATTTCACACTTACCGGCGTGGGCATGCTTTGCAACCAGATGTGGGGGAAGGGCAATCTTTCCGGAGTCCGCAAGGGTGCCAAATACATTCTTGAGAACTCTAAATTCGACTACAATACGGAGTTCTGTGATCTCTACGGCCATTATTACGAATCTCAAGCCATGATGCAGACCGGCGGTAAGGAGTGGACTCAGTATAACAACATGTTCCGCGATCAGCTGTTGGGCAACCAAGACGAAGACGGCTCTTGGAAAACACCGGGCGGCGGGAAAAAGCCCCGCGCTGTTGCTGCAAGCTGGGTCGGCGACAAGACCTACCGCACTTGCCTGTGCACCCTAATGTTGGAAGTCTACTACCGCTTCCTCAATACCGGTGGCGGGGGTGCTCGGGATAAGCCCGGAATCTGACGCCCTTGCGCGCTGCGTTCCGCCGCGGTCACTGTCCCCGGTGAAAAGAGTTTGCGATTCCAGGCGTAAACACCCCGTGCATTGCCGGGGCTTGCGTTCGCCCGGCGGATCAATAGACTACCTCCACATTCATGAAGTGCTGCCATTTCTCAGTTGCGGGGTTGTTCCTCACCGCACTCGTCGCCTCTGCTGCTGCTGAAACCCCGGCCCAAGCAGTCAGGGAAACGAACTTCCTCGAAATCCTCGCGAAGGGCGGGATCATGATGTATCCCCTCGGCTTGATGTCCGTCATCACCGTGGTCTTGATTCTGATCTTTCTCCTGACCATGCGCCGCAACGCGATCGTCAGTGACCGCTTCATGCACAGCGTCGAGTTGTTCACGCGCAAGCGCGACTACCTCGGGCTCGTCGCCCTAAGCCATCGGCGCAACGAGTGCATGGCGCGGATCACCCAGAAGACCCTGGATTTCCTGATGGCCAACCCGGGGAGCTCCTTCGAAAATGTCAGGGAAGTCGCCCAAGCAGAGGGCTCCCATCAGGCGGGCAGGCTGACCTCCCGGATCACCTACCTGGCGGATATCGGCGCCATTGCTCCGATGGTTGGCTTGCTGGGAACCGTGTTCGGGATGATCGAGGCGTTCAATCAGATTTACTCCGGCCAAGTCCAGGGCGTCCGCGAGATGGGACTTGCGGAAGGCGTTTCCAAGGCCCTCATCGCCACGGCAGGGGGCTTGGCCATCAGTATTCCCGCGCTTGCTTTCTATTCCATCTTCCGTGGGCGGGTGCAAAAGTATATCTCCGAGCTCGAGGCAGCAGCCACCCATTTCATCATCCTGCTGCAGGCACAAGTGGAGCGGCAGCCGACCGCATCCCAAACGTACGCCGCCCCGGCACCGCGGGCTCGCGAGGATTATGCCATGCCGGTTCCCTCGCCGCTCGCAGGGGAACGGCCCGACCTGCACGGGATCTAACTCAAAAGGGATGAAATTTTCCAGTCGCCAGCCGCCAGCGATTGCCATCCAACTGGCACCGATGATCGATATCCTGCTGTTGCTGCTGAGCTTTTTCATCATCAGCTGGCAGTTCAGCAAGTCCGAGACGGAGCTCAACGTCTCGGTCCCCACCGCCAAAGAGGGTGCGGAACCGGAGCGGGTCCAAGGCGAGATCATCATCAACGTGCTGGCAGACGGCGTCATCCGCGTGGAAGGGCTGGCCGTAGACCGTCAACAACTGCTCGATAAGCTCTCGGCCATCTCCAAGCAATTCAAGAACCAACCCGTCCGGATCCGCGGCGACGGCGGCGTTGCGTACCAGCGCATTGTCGAAGTCATCGACACCTGCCAAAAGGCGGGAATTTGGAATATTTCCTTCGCCACCAAACGCCTGACACCCGCGAAGTGATTCACTTGGCAAATTCCCGGAAACGGATCACGCTCAACGCACTTTGAAACGCGCGCTCGCACTTCTCATCCTCGTCTCCAGCCCGGTGGTCGCCCAGATTCCCCGGGCCGAGGCTGCTGATCCGGCCCTCAATGCGGACGCGGGCAACGATTTTTTCCTCCGCGGAAAAAACCTTTACGATTCGGCCCAGGCCAGCACGGTCCAGGACAGTCGGTTGGATTACTTCAGGCGCGCTGCGGAGATTTTCTCCGAGTATCTCACCTCGTTCCCGAATCACCCGAATGCGGAAATGGCGCTCTGGTATTTGGGGAACAGCTACTACCAATCTGGACGTATGGACGATGGCAAGCGCTGTTTCAGCACCTTGCTGAATCGCTTTGGCAAGGGCAAGTGGGCCGCCGCCGCCGCCTACACCCTCGCCGCGGATTATTATAACAAATCAGAATACGCTTTCGCCGCGCCGCTTTTCGAGCGCTATGCCGAGAACGCCGCCAAGCCCGAGGAGCGGCCGCGCGGGAACTACCTTGCTGGAAACTGCTACCGCCTCCTCGGCCGGGACCGGGAGGCCACCAGTGCGTTCAAGAAAGTCATCGATGACCCGGCTGGCAGCTTGTTTGCGCCCCAGGCGAAGGTCGCGCTCGGCCATCTCGCGTTGAAAGACGGCAAGCTGCAAGAGGCACTGGCCTTGTTCGAAGGGGTCATCACTTCACCCTATTCCGCAAAAGTCCGGGGTGAAGCCGCCCTGCACGCGTCGCTTACCGCCACCAAGCTCGGTCAAACCGAACTGGCCGAGAAATACCTCCAGTTGATCCTCAACACTCCCGGCATGGACGAATTCCGCCCGGATGCCCAGACCGCCCTGATGGCCAACTTGTTCGAGAAGAAGAATTTCCGCGAAGTGATCGAGGTCTTCCGCCGGAGCGCCACCAAGGCACAAGGGGAAAAGGAAGCGGACCGGCTGATGATCGCCGGCCGTGCCTACATGCGCCTCAAGCAGCCAAGTGAGGCCCTGCAAGTCTTCCGCGACGTCGAGAAACTGGTGAAACCCGAGCAGGACCTCGCTTTCTTCGCTGCCTATTACCGGCTCTTGTGCTTTTTCCAAATCGAAGGCCGTCACCTGCCCGACCAAGTCGATGCCTTTCTCCAGCTCTATCGGAAGTCACACCCGGACGACCCCCGCATCCATACCGCCCTGATGATGAAAGCGGAGACGCTTTTCACCAACAAGGAAATCGATGCCGCGGCCAAGACCTACAGCCAGATCAATGCCACCGTCATCAGCGAGAAGAACCGCCCCGGGCTTCTCTATCAGCGGGGGTGGTGCCTCTCGGAAGCGGGCGACGCCCAAGGCGCGGTCCGCTCGCTCAGTGACTTCATCGCGAAGTATCCGAGCGATTCCCGCATCCCCTCCGCCATTGCCAAGCGTGCCAAGGCCTACGGCGAGAGCGCCGAACCCGTGAAGGCCATTGCGGACTTTGATCGCCTCATCGCCACCTCCTCCACCCCGGACGACCTCACCTCGTTTGCATGGCTCGAGTCCGCGCGCCTGCGCCGGGCGGAAAGCAACATCCCTGACATGATCCTCCGCTATCAGGGTCTATTGAAAAATGTCAAAGCGCTCGGCGACAGCCTGGAGGCCGAGGCGAATTACTGGATCGGCTGGGGCATGGTGAAAACCAACGCCGCCAAGGATGCCGTCCCCTATTTGGAGAAGGCCCGCACCCTTCGCGGCGACACCTACAGCAAGCACGCGGGACTCCTCCTCGCCCTCGGTTACTTTGCTTCGCAAGTCCCCGAGAAGCTCGCCGCAGAAATCAACCTCGCCATCCTCGGGAAATACGATGGCGACATCCCGGCACAAGCGATCCAGTGGTCCGGCATGCAGTCCTACAACGCCGGCGACTACAGCTCCGCCGCCAAATCCCTTGCGCTTGTTGCCAACCCCAAAGAGCCCCGCGAAACTCCCAAGGAAGTCTGGCGCTACCTTGCCAAAGCCCGCCTCGAGACCGGCGACGCCGAGGGTGCCTTGACCGCAGCGAATAACGTCCTCGCCGTCGAAGACAATCCCGGCTGGAAAGCTGATGGGCTGCTAGACCGCGGCCGCGCCTTGCTCGCTCTCAAGCGCCCCGAAGAATCCCGCAAGGCGGCTGACGAAGCCATTGCCCTCCACCCCCAAGGCCACACCAGCGCCGGACTGAATATCCTCGTCGGCGACCTGGAACTCAAAGCCGGCGATGCCAAGACCGCTGCGGGAAAATACCTCATCGTGGTGGAATTCCACGACGACAAGGACCTCAAGCCGCTGGCAATCTGGAAACTCATTCAAGCACTTGAACAACAGACCGACCCAGCCGAGGTTGAGAAATACCGCCTGAAACTCAAGACCGAGTTCCCCGACTGGAAAGCGCCCACGCGCTAACGGTTTTCCTAAATTTTACCGATCCCACTTTCATGACGCCTCCCGCCATCGCCTCTCCTGCCAAGTCCACCAAGCGCAAATCCGACACTTGGTCACCCGATCAATCCGCTGAACTCTACGGCGTGGAGACCTGGGGCCACGGATTCTTCGGCGTGAACAAGGAGGGCCACGTGACCGTCCGCCTTGAAGACGACGAGGCCCAGGCCGAGGTTTCGCTCTACGAAGTCATCGACGGCTTGCGTGACCGCGGCACCCACTTGCCCGTCCTCCTGCGTTTCCGCGATCTGCTCCATTCCCGCATCGCGGAAATCAACGAGTCCTTCCGCAAGGCCATCAAGGATTCGAAATACCGCGGCGAATATCGCGGTGTCTATCCGATCAAGGTCAACCAGCAGCGCCAGGTCATCGAGGAAATCACCGAGTTCGGGAAAAAATATCACTATGGCCTCGAGGCCGGTTCCAAGCCAGAACTCATCGCCGCGCTCGCCCACATGCATGATCCCGAGGCCTACCTCATCTGCAACGGCTACAAGGACGAGGAATTCATCGACCTCGCGCTCCACGCCCAGAAAATGGGCCTCCGCATCATGCTCGTCCTGGAAATGCCCAGCGAACTCGACCTCATCCTCGAGCGGTCGCGGAAAATCGGCGTGCTGCCCAATCTCGGCGTCCGCGTCCGCCTCTCCACCAAGGGCTCCGGCCATTGGCAGGACAGCGCCGGCGACAAGTCCGTCTTCGGCCTCAACGCCTCACAAGTCATCGCCGTGGTCGATCACCTCAAGGAGTCCGGCTACATCGGCTGCTTGAAAATGCTCCATTACCACCAGGGTTCGCAGATTCCTAACATCGCCGCCATCCGCGAGGGTGCCACCGAGGCCGTCCGCATGTATTGCGACCTCGTCAAGGAAGGCGCTCCCATGGGCGTGCTCGACATCGGCGGTGGCATGGCCGTCGACTACGACGGCTCGCACACCAATTTCCACTCGTCCTGCAACTACTCCGTCGCGGAATACTGCACCGACATTGTCGAAGTCGTCTCGCAGATCTGCGACAAGGCCGGAATCGCCCACCCGAACCTTATCTCCGAGTCCGGCCGCGCAGTCGTCGCCTACTACTCGGTGTTGGTTTTCAACATCCTCGATGTCACTAGCGCCCAGACCAGCGAGGAAGCCCCGCCGATCCCGGAAAACGCC
>JAYWDF010000210.1:0-6744 GCA_043779985.1 Akkermansiaceae bacterium
GTAGGGGCGTCGGTCGTTTCCAAGGTCGGAACCATCTTGCTGCAATTGCTTTCCGTTCCCATCGCGATCAGAGTGCTGGGGCGTGCGGAATACGGGTTATACACCACGGTCAGTCTCACGCTGGCCACCCTCTCGTTGCTAGAAGTGGGCATCGGCCCGGCGCTGACACATGGGCTCGCCGGAGCCCGCGCGTCGGGTGATGAAATCCAGCAGCGCGAACTCGGCTCAACCGCGTTCTTCTTGATGCTCGGCATTTCCGCGCTTGCCGGACTGGTCCTCGCAGCCGTCTTGCTGACGCTGCCGATTCCCTTGTTGTTCGGCGGGTCCTTCGCCGGGAAGGAATCCGCGCTGCGGCCTGCGTTGTGGACGGGGTTGGGCCTGTTCATGATGTATTTCATGCTCAATCTCACCGAGCGCATCCGCGAGGGGCATCTTGAGGTGGCCTTCAATAATCTGTGGGGCGCTGCCGGAAATGTGATGGCTGCTGTCTTCGTCGGCGTGGGGGTTTGGTTCGTTCCTCAAGTTTGGTTCCTCGTGTTAGCCGTCCACGGAGCGATGGTTTTCGCCAAGCTCTGCAACACCCTCACGCTTTGGAAAAAGCATCCGCTGATGCGGCCTTCGTTGAAATTCGCCCGGCCTGCGATGGCACGGCATCTGTTTTCTGACGGGATCGCATTTTCCACCTGCTGCCTAGTGCCCGGCTTTATCGAGTTCACATTCTGCGGCTGGATGGTCGGTCGCGTCGGCGGACCTTCAGCGGTCGCGCTTTATGGAGTTTTCATCACCTTGACGATCATGCAGCTCGGCTTCGTGGTGATGCTCAGCACACCGACATGGCCCGCCGTCGCGGAAGCACTCGCCCGGGGTGACCGCCCGTGGGCACGCCAGGCGGCGAGACGCTTGTATTTGTATGGCAGCGGCTTCGCCCTGTGCTCCGCGCTTGGCTTGTTTCTGGTCGGACCATGGGTGCTGCCGATCTGGCTGGGGAAGGACTTTGCGAGTATCAGCCGGGTCCTGCTAGGGTGTTACGGCATCTATTTCATCGCGCACGTCTGGCGGCACTTGAATCACGCGATGATGATCGGCACCGGACAGGTCGGGAAATTGGTGCGTATTCAACTCGTCGAAGCCGCCTCGGTTGCCGTCCTCGGTGCCCTCGCCCTTCACTTCAGCGGCATCCAGGCGATGCTTGCCACGATGTCCGTGGTGATATTTTCCCTAACTGGAACCGTTCTCTGGCGGCAGGTCGCCCGGGTTTTGAAGGGGTGAGCTGACCGCTGACGGACCACGATCTGTGGACTTCGAATCTTCCGTGCGGTCCTATTGCGGCAGAGCCGCAGCTTCTTCCTTGCGCAGGGTCCGAATGACGGTGGCCATTTTCACGAACGCGGAAAGAAAGAGGTCGGCTTGCGCCGGGTCTTTCGCCTTTTTTGCCCTGGATTGATAGGTGAGCCGGGCACGCTCGAAAAAATCCGCTGTCGACTCGGCTTCTCCCCGCTCGATTTGATGGTTTCCTGAATCGTCGGACGCCCAATCCGCTAGCAAGTTCCAGCGGGAAAACTCGCCGTGGGCATCGAGATCAAAAGAGCAGTCGACACTTTGGTTTGCAAGCAGTGCTGGATCTGCCGGAGCAATCATCCACTCCACGGTGCGGGGCTCGTCGTAAGGATTTACGATGGGTCGGCTCACGTGGACTTTTGCACCGTCCAGTGGAAAGAGGGCGAGCGGCCGCTTGCGGTAGGGATCCGTGTCAAAGTCAGCGGGAAACGGGATGGAGAACTCGATTTTCATCCGCTTCTCTAAGTGAGTCAGCGCACGCAGCGTGATGGGGTCTTGCTCGCTCTGCTTCTCCTCGTGAGTTGTGGGACGCTCCCGGCCGCCGTCATCCTCCGCGTGGAGCAGCGTGGCGGGACTCAGGATGAGCACGGCGATAAGTGATCTCATGAGAATCGAGGGAATGGCGCGGTGCGGGGATGGTGCTGTGGCGCCTAACGGGTGCCTTCGTAAATGGTGACGACGCCGAGGGTGATCGGGGTGGCCGCCGTTTTCGCGAAGCCGCAGGTCTCTAGCAATTCCGTCATGGCATTGCCTGAGGGGAATTGCTCGATGGAGCCGCCGAGGTATTCGTAAGCGTCCTTCTGACCGGTGAGCCAGCCTGCCATGTGTGGCAGGACGTTGTGAAGATACCAGCGGTAGGGGCCGCGCATGATCCCGTCGGGCAGGGAGAAGTCGAGGATGACGAGGCGGCCGCCAGGTTTGAGGACGCGGTTCATTTCGCGCAGCGCGGAAGGGTAGTCGGCCATGTTGCGCAGTCCGAAGGCGACCGTGACGACATCGAACTCGGCGTCTTGGAACGGGAGCTTCAGAGCGTCGGCGACGATGGTTTTCGCAATCCCGCGGCTGCTGGCGTGGGCGAGCATCTCCGCGCAGAAGTCGGAGGCGATGACTTCACACTGCGGGCACTGGTCCTGGATTTCCAAGGCGAGGTCGCCGGTGCCGCTGGCGACGTCGAGCAGCCGTGCTGGCTGCCATTTCCGGATGCGGGCGGTGACGATTTTCCGCCACACGATGTCCATACCGCAGCTCAGGACGTGATTGGTGAGCACGTAGCGATCGGCGATTCGGGCGAAGGCATCATGGACGTAAACGGCGTCGGGCATGAGGGAGGGGTAGACCGGATGTGATTTCGGGCAAGCGCGAAGTGTGTAAAGCAGGAGTGTGGCAGGTCCACCAAGGCTCAGGCGCCGATGGGGTGCCAGGTGGTCTTGGCTTCGAGGTGGTCGCGGATTTCGTAGAGGCCTTGGGCTTTTTCGGCGAACCAATCGATGGGCGCTTCCGAGGGGATCAGTTTGAGGCGCTTGACGCTGTCGGCCCCGCCGATTTGGAGCGCTTTGCGGTCCTCCAGATTCGCGACGGCGGCGAGTCCGCGCAGGTGGGCGTGGGTGGCGAAGGTGGGAATCAGCTCGGCGCGCTGGCCGGTGAGGAGGTTGACGACTCCGCCGGGTAGATCACTGGTAGCGAGCATTTCACCCAGCAGAATGGACGGATAGGGCTGGGTGGTGGAGGCCAGAGCGACGACCGTGTTGCCGCTGGTGATGGCGGGCATAACGAGGGAAAGCAGTGCTAACAATGGAGCTTCATCCGGCGCGACGATGCCGATGATGCCCATCGGTTCGGTGACGGTGAAGTTGAAATGCGAAGACGCGACGGGATTCACGCTGCCGAGCAGGGCTTGGTATTTGTCCGTCCATCCGGCATAGTGGACAATGCGTTCGATACTGGCGCGCACTTCGCGCTCGGAGTCTTTCCTGGAGACGCCGCCGAGGGTAATGGCTTCGGTCATTTCCGCGGCGCGGGCTTCGAGCATTTCCGCAAGGCGATAGAGAATCTGCCCGCGGTTATAAGCATTGCGCGCCGCCCAGCCGGGGCCTGCCTTGGCGGCTGCTTCGACCGCATTGCGCAGGTCCTTGCGGGTGCACAGCGGGATGTTTGCGAAAAACGCACCGGAGGCGTCGGTCAATGGATAGACGCGGCCGCTTTCGGAGCGGATGAAGGCTCCGCCGACGTAGCACTTCGGGGTCTTGGTGATTTTGAGCATGGGACTGGTGATTTAAATGAGCTGTGCGTAATCCAACAGCCCTTGTTTCCCTCCCTCGCGGCCGAAGCCGGATTCCTTGTAGCCGCCGAAGGGCGAGGTGGGGTCGAATTTGTTGAAGGAGTTCGCCCAGACGACGCCGGCTTTGAGCTCGGTGGACATCTTTAAAATACGCGAGCCCTTGTCGGTCCATACGCCCGCGCTGAGGCCGTAGTGGGTGTTGTTGGCCTTTTCCACGGCCTCCTCGGGTGTGCGGAAGGGGAGGATGGAGAGCACCGGCCCGAAAATCTCCTCGCGGGCGACGCGGTGGCTTTGTGAGACGTTGGAAAATAAAGTGGGCGGGAAGTAGAAGCCTTTTTTCGGAAGAGTGCAGGCGGTCTGGTAGATTTCCGCTCCTTCAGCAACTCCGGAGGCGACGAGCTCGCGGATGCGTTCGAGCTGGGCCTTGGAGTTGATGGCACCGACGTCGGTGTTTTTATCCAGAGGGTCGCCGGTGCGCAGGGATTTCAGGCGGATCTTAAGCTTGGACAGAACGTTGTCGGCGATGGATTCTTGGACCAGAAGCCGGGATCCGGCACAGCAGACGTGGCCTTGGTTGAAGAAGATTCCGTTGATGATACCCTCGACGGCTTGGTCGACGGGCGCGTCTTCGAAAACGATGTTAGCCGCCTTGCCGCCGAGTTCGAGGGTGAGGCGCTTGCCGGTTCCGGCGAGGGCGCGCTGGATGGCTTTGCCGACGGCGGTGGAGCCCGTGAAGGCGATTTTCGCGGCGAGCGGGTGATTGACGACTGCCGCGCCAGTTTCACCGGCTCCGGTGACGAAGTTGACGACGCCCGGTGGCAGGCCGGCATCTTGTAAAATGGAAGCGAACTTGAGCGCGGTGATGGAGGTGGTTTCCGCGGGTTTGAGGACCACGGTGTTGCCGGTGGCCAGGGCAGGGGCTATTTTCCAAGCGAGCATCAGCAGCGGGAAATTCCACGGGATGACCTGGCCGATCACTCCTAATGGCTCAAGCGTGCGTCCTGGCGTGACATAGCCGAGCTTATCAGCCCAACCGGCGTGATAGAAGAAGTGCGCGGCGGCCATGGGCACATCGAAATCGCGGGATTCCTTGATGGGCTTGCCGCCGTCGAGCGTTTCGGCCACGGCAAATTCGCGGGCCCGGTCCTGAAGCAGGCGGGCGATGCGGAAGAGATACTTCGCCCGCTCCGTGCCGGGGAGTTTGCTCCACGATTTGAACGCAGTGGCGGCAGCTTGATAGGCAGCATCGACATCGGAGGCTCCGGCGAGGGCGATTTCCGACAGCTTCTCCTCGTTGCGCGGGCTGATGGAGTCGAAATATTTTTTGGTCCTCGGCGCGACGAATTTGCCGTTGATGAAGAGACCGTAACGCTCGTCGATGAAAGCCTTGGCGGTTTCCGGCGCGGGATCGTAGTCCCAGAGATCGCCGAAGAGAAGCTCGCGGGCGGCGGGGCGGGTGGATTTCTTGGCGGGCATGTTAGTAAGCGGAGGAAGACTCGGAAAAGGTGTAGGGCGCTTGATAGTTGCCGGTTTTCTCCTTCACGAGTTGGCGGACGAGATCGTTGAGCAGGGCGGAGGCCCCGAAGCGGTAGCGGGTGTTAGTGAGCCAGGCGTCGCCCAGGGTTTCCTTGACTGCGACGAGGAAATGCAGGGCCTGTTTGGCGGTGCGGATGCCACCTGCCGGCTTCATGGCAATCTCGATGCCGGTGGCGAGGAAGTGGTCGCGGATGGCTTCGAGCATGACCTGGTTGTTGCCGAGCGTGGCGTTAGCGGACGTTTTGCCAGTTGAGGTTTTGATGAAATCGCCGGGGCGCAGGACTTGCATGGCGAGGAACGAGGCGGCGCGGATGTTGTCGTAGGTTTCGAGTTCGCTGGTTTCCAGGATCACCTTGAGGGTGCACTCGCCACAGGCTTCGAGCACGGCGGCGATTTCGTCTTGGACGAGGGTGAGCTCGCCGGTGAGGAAGGCGCCGCGGTTGATGACCATGTCGATTTCATCAGCACCGTCGGCGACGGCGGCCCGGACTTCTGCGAGGCGGGTCTTGAGCGGGGCCTGGCCGGAAGGGAAGGCGGTGGCCACTGAGGCGATTTTCACCGAAGTGCCCTTCACGTATTTGGCGGCGTGTTTCACCATGGCCGGATAGACGCAGACGGCGGCGGTGGATGGAATGTCCGAGCCGTCGTGCGGATGGAGCGCCTTCAGGCAAAGGGATGCGACCTTGCCCGGGGTGTCTTTCCCCTCGAGCGTAGTTAGGTCGACCATGGTGGTTGCCAGTTTCAGGCCGAAGACCTTGGCGCCTTTCTTGATGCTGCGAGTTCCATATTTGGCAACTCGCTCGTCGATGCCCACTTGATCGACTGTTCCGACGTCATCAAGGAGGCGTCGTAAAGCTTGGGAGTTCTGCGTTGCCATTGGAGGAACTTTCAAGTGAAAGGAATGGATTGCCAAGGTGCAAGTTGCGGAAGAGGGAAGAAATATCTTGGCAAGGCCAATCCAATAGTGTTTCTAGAAAACCGATTCACAACCCCCAGAAAACAATTATATGTTGAAAGAATTCAAAGAATTTGCCCTTAAAGGAAACCTGATTGATATGGCAGTGGCGTTTGTCATGGGTGCCGCATTTGTCAAGTTGTCTGGAGCATTCATCGAAGACCTCATCATGCCACTGGTCGGCAAACTATCCGGAGGGATGGACTTTACCAACAAGTTCGTGTCGCTCTCGGACACGGTGACCGCTACCAACTTGGTGGAGGCGAAGAAGCAGGGCGCCGTGATCGCTTACGGGGATTTCATCACCATCGGTATCAACTTCGTTATCGTTTCTTTTGTGATGTTTCTCGTCGTGAAAGCGATCAGCAAAGCAAAGGCTCTGGCTGCGAAAAAGGAGGCTGCCGCCCCAGCCGCCCCGCCAGCACCGTCCGCAGAGGAGAAGCTGCTCGCCGAGATTCGTGATCTGCTCAAGCAGAAGGCGTAAGGCGTCGAATTCCCGTTGATCTCAAGCACCTCTGCGGTTTCCGCGGAGGTGCTTTCATTGTGTCAATGCCGAAGGTCTGCTAGTGTCGTGTAATATTTTATTTATCGGTTAGTGAATTTTAAAATTGTACGATTCTGAGGATGTGCACAATCG
>JAYWDF010000211.1:0-2262 GCA_043779985.1 Akkermansiaceae bacterium
CCAAGCTGCTTCGGAAGCGTCACTTCCCGAAGAACTTGTCGTAAAATACCGAGGCGGTCAGGTCGTTGCCAAGCGGCGTCGGATGGCTGCCATCCGGCATGAAAAGTCCCTCACCGCGACTCGCTGAGAACTCGCGTTCCCACGCATCACCCACCGGAACAACCAGGATTCCACCGGCATTCCGGGCGGCCGCCTGATAGCCGGAACGAAGCCGGGCGGTCATCGCATGAAAGTCATCGTGTCGCACCTTCGGATCACCGGCGCGGCGGCCCCAGGTCTGATAGAGCACCGGAATCGCGTTCCGGGCACGAACCTCCGTGACGAGCTGGCGCAAGGGTGGAAACATCGCGGCAGCGCATTTCCGAGCGGACATTGCCGGGATCTCACTCTGCTCTTGGATCACCACGACATCCCAGCTCCCGGCACGGATTTTCTGCAGAGTGGCTTCGTTTTCCACATGGCGCTTCAGCGTCCATCCCCCATAGGTCGAGTGACCCACCCGGACCTTTTTCCCTCGTGCTGCAGCCAGCTTGGAAAACGCCCGCGGCACTCCGAAGCTATAACTGTTTCCGATGAAGAGCACGGCCGCCTCGGGCTTGCTGCGCAGCCGGTCCGTGAGTTCGCGCTGCGGGTCCGCCGCACCCGGTCGCGGCGGCAGCGGAGGCTGGGTCGAGCAGGCGGATATGCCGAAGAAACTAAGCACGCAGGCGAGGTTCACGAGATGACAGGTAATGGATTTCACGCTCTTGGATGGGCAGTGTCGTAGGCTTGTTTGAGTCGTTCCTTGGTTACGTGGGTGTAAATCTGGGTGGTGGAAAGCGAGGCATGACCTAGCAGCGCTTGGACGCTACGCAAATCAGCACCGGCATCCAACAAATGCGTGGCGAAGCTGTGGCGGAGTTTGTGCGGGCTGATGGCAAAGGGAATGCTGCTGCGCTTCAAGTATTTCTTCAGCAATTGATCCACCGCCTGCTGGGTGATGCGCCGGTGACGCACGCTGAGAAACAGCGGGCCGGACGTGACCGCCGCCATTTGCCGGTAGCGTTGAATCGCATTCAGCGCAGGGCCGCCCACAGGGACCATCCGTTCCTTCGAGCCTTTTCCCACGACTCTTACTGTCTCCCCGATGAAATCGACATTTCTAACATCAAGCGCCAACAACTCCGAGATCCGCAGTCCGCAGGAGTAGAAGAGTTCAAGGATGGCCGCGTCCCGCAAGGGCACCCACGGCGGGGTCTTCTTGTCCACCTCGCCCTGCAGCGGCATTCCTAGCAGCTCGTCGATCTGCCCGATCGTCAGCACCACCGGCAAGCCACGCTCGGGCTTGGGCAGCAACACCTCCGCCACGGGGCTGCGTGCAAGTCCGCGACGGAGCACCAGGAACTTGTAGAACGACCGCAGCGCCGCGAATCTCAGCCGGATGGTGGCTCGCTTGAATCCTTGTTTCATCAGGGCGAACAAATAGTCCCGAAAATCATCAGCCTCCGCCGCACGCCACCCGGCGAAGCCATCGCCACGCCACTTTTGATAGGCCGCAAGTGCATCTCGATAGTTTGCCAGAGTCCGGGGAGAAGCGCTTTTCTCCGTGGCTTGGAAATCGAAAAAAGCGATCTCGTCGCAGTCGGTCATCTGGGCGGGAGGATAACTTGGGCATGTTTGGAAACCAAGCGAATTGAAAATGCCGCGCGGGATCCCTACGAAATTTCAGGTTTTCGAATTCTGCAAATCCGGTCATGCTCAAACCAACGATGAACATCCTCCACAAGAATCTGCTCATTCTCGCCTCTGCCGGCTCAGGGAAGACCTTCCAACTGGCCAACCGGGTGATCGGATTGGTGGCCAAAGGGGTCGCGCCGGAGAAAATCGTTGCCCTCACCTTCACCCGCAAGGCCGCCGGAGAATTCGCCGACTCGGTGCTGACCAAACTCGCCACCGCGGCGGGCGAGGAAAAATCCGCGACCAGTTTGCGCCGCGATCTCGATCTGCCGAATGCGGATTTCGGTGAATCGCTGGAGCGTGTCGTCCGGGTCTTGCCACGGCTGACTTTGGGAACGATGGACAGTTTTTTCGCCAAAGTGGTCCGCGGTTTCCAATACGAACTGGGACTGACCGGCGGAAAGTTTGACTTGCTTGAGGGGCCGCGGGCAGCCGCTGCCGCGGATGAAATTCTCGCAACGATCCTCAGTGAGACCTTGGAAGGCGGAGATGGCGACGATTTCCTCCACGCCTTCCGGCGGGCGAACATCGGCAAGGAGGACCAAG
>JAYWDF010000212.1:0-2261 GCA_043779985.1 Akkermansiaceae bacterium
GGACTTGGGAGAGACCTCGTTGCGGACGTTGTCGCTCATGGCGTGGCGGTTCACCATCATCGTGGCGAGCGGCATGTTACTGAGGCAGCGGACGGTGGAGTTGCTGACGTTCGCGGAGAGTGAGCCGCGCGGGTCACTGTTTTTGAACAGGTAGGCGACAGGATCGCTGATGAACATTTCATGCCAGATACCGATGCCCATGGGCGCGCCTTCTTCGGAATTCACCGGCTGGCTGCGCAGGTATTCCTGGTCCAGGCGCATGTCGAGAACGTGGCATTTGCCAAGCCAGTTCACGATGAATGCGGCGGGGCCGAGCTTGAAGGGGAGGAAGTGGAAGCCGGGCTCGTCGAGGGTGGCGAGCACCTTGCCGAAGAGGACGTAGACGTTGCACTGACGCTCGTTGATGATCGCGTAGAGTCCGAGCATCCGGGCGATGCCGAGGAGCAGCGGCACTGCAATGGAGCAGGCGACGAAGGTAATGCCGGTGGCGATGAGGAAGTTCATTTGTTGGATTCCACGAATACTTGTTGGGCCTTTTCGAATAGGGAGAGGCGGACGTTTCTAACGTAAGCGCGGAGGGCTTCACTGCCGCGGCTTCTCAGGTCCATGAGCTGGGCGGCGAGGCGGGTGAGGGGCTCGACCTCGGCCAGCGCGCGGAGGGTTTCGATTTCTACGGCCCGCTTGGACTGCACGATCTTCTGGTCGGCGGAGGCTTGGGCGAGGCTGATGTCGGAAGAGACCTGGTTGTAGGCGGTGTTGATCGCGGCGAGCGCCGACTCGACTTCCGGCGGCGGGTCGATGCTGGTGATGAGGGTGGCATCCAGCACCATGCCGTAGCGGGCGGCGGAGGAGGTGCACTCGCGGTCCATGTGTTCGTTCAGGTCGCGCAGGTTTTTGCGGAGGTCGTTGATAGAAATACCTATGACCGCGGCGGTGTCCGGTGTGCCGTCTTCGTTAGGTGCGCGAGGGGCTTCGAAGTTGGCGATGCGCTCGCGCAGGACCGAGACGAAGTAGCCCATGATGTGGGCGAAGGGGTTCTTGATGCCGAAGAGGAAGGCGTAAAGATTCCGATCCGCGACGCGGTAGCGGATTTGGCCGGTGAGTCCGGTGTTGAGCTGGTCCTTGGTGACCGCTTCGAGCATGGTGCCGTTGTAATTAGCGGCGCCGTCTTCCGGATCCCAGGCCATGTTGACGGTCTCGGTGGCGATGGAGATCTTGTGAATTTTTTCCCACGGCCATTTGAAATAAGGCCCGCCAGGCAGGATGACCCGCACTTGGGGGTAGCTGTAGCGACGCTTTTGGTCGTCGGTAAGCATGTCCGAGATCGGGTCGTCGATGGTGGTGAGGTTTTCAATGCGCTCGGCGCGGCCGAAGCTGGTTTTTACCGCGCGTTCATTTTGGTCGACCGTGTAGATTCCGGCGACGAGGTAGCGCATGAGGAACCAGATGATGAAGCCGAAGATGCAGCCGAGGATGATGGACATGGCGTTTTGTTTGAACTATTCGGAGCCTTGCTGGCGGAGTGAATCTTGCCAAGTAGAAATGGCCGCCCGAATTCCAAGCGTAGCGTTGGTCCGACTGGTTCGAGCCTCGCCCGGCAGTGTTACCCTGTGACTTACCGGCGGCGGCGCAGCAGCGTGATGATACCGAAACCGCCGAGGAGCGAGGCGGCGGACGGTTCTGGCACCGCCATCAGCGCGACATCGTTGCCACCCGTGAAGCTGTTGGTCGAAGAGTTTCCGGCGTAGCTGATCGCGAATTGCTGTCCGCTGAAGGTGTAAGTGTTTCCATCGAGCGCGGCATTGCTGAACACGCCTGAAACTGGATCCGTGCCGTCGTTGGCGACGAGGAAGAACAAGGAGCCGTTGAGCGGGGTGAAGCTCGTTGTTACGGTCAGTAGTCCTGCCAGCGAGACGGTGCCGGTGACGTTGAGTTGGTCGTAACCCGTTCCGACGGTGCTGCCTTCGAGTTGGATATCCAAGATGGAACCACCTTGGAGGGTCGTGTCACCTGCTGAGATGATGCCGGGGCTGTTGCCGGGGGCGAGCGTGCCGTTTGCTTCGACAGTGAGCCCTCCGATTGTTCCTGTGCCACCGATAGATGCACCGGACTTGATCGTGGTTAGGGTGCTGGTTGAAATGTTGCCGTTGATGACGAGCTTGCCGCTCTGAACGGTGACGGCATTGAAATTCGATATCGAGCCGGAGTAGGAAAAACTGTTCCCCGCTCCGGGGTTGACCGTCATTGCATTTGTGCCGCCG
>JAYWDF010000213.1:0-17352 GCA_043779985.1 Akkermansiaceae bacterium
CAATGCCGGATGAGCGTTGACGGGCTGGGATTTTTGTTCATCCTCTTCCCCGAAGTCCATTTTAGGAACCCCAACTTACTCATCAGATGACCCTCATTCGTCGTTTTCTCTCGGTCGCCCTCGTGGCCACGTTCATCACCTCGGCTGTTGCCCAGGACGGCAAACTCAAAATCGCCACGGTGGATATGCAGGAGCTTTTCAAGCAATACTACCGCACCAACGAGGCTCAGAAGCAGATCAACGTCGAGCGGGCCCGGATCCAGAAGGACAACAACGAGCGACTGGCCCGCATCCGTGAGCTCGAGGAAAACCTTGGCAAGCTCCGCAAGCAGCTTGAGGACCCGTCCCTCAACGACTCCAAGAAGCAAACGCTCTTCAAAGAGTGGCAGATGCAGCAACAAGAAGGCATCGCCCTCGACCGTGAGCGCCGCGAGTTCCTCCAACGCCGCAACCAAGCTCTCAACGAGAAAATGGTCCAACGCATGAAGGGCATTCTTGAGGAAATCCGCAAGCTGGTGGAAGAAAAGGCCAAGCTCGACAACTACGAATACGTCTTCGACAAGTCCGGCCTCAGCACCTCGCAGGTTCCTTTCCTTCTCTACACCAAGGACGCCACGGACATCACCGCCGGCCTTTTGAAGAATCTCAACAAGGACGCCCCAGCGGAATCCCTTCCTGCTGCCGGAGATCCGAAACCGGAAATCCCGGTGCCTGCTCCTGCTGGCGACCAGTGATTTTAAGCACTTCTTACCCCTCCTGAGTTGGCATTCGCCCTCACGCTTTCCGAGCTCGCCCAATGGGTCGATGGTAACATCGTCCGGGGCGGGCTCGATTTGTCTCTGACCGGAATGGCCGCGCTGGACGCCGCCGGGCCCCATGACGTGAGTTTCCTGGGAAACGTGAAATATCACGGCCAGTTTCTCCAAACCCGGGCCGCTGCCGTGATCGTGCCGCATGGCGTGTCGGATGGCCCGGAAGGCGCGGCGCTTATCGCTGTGGAGAACCCCTCGCTCGCCTTCGCCGTGGTGGTCCGCCACTTCGCCGCAGCCACCCGCAAGTTTGCGCCGGGCATCCACCCGCGCGCTTTTGTCGATCCCGCGGCGGTGCTCGATCCGACGCAGGTCCGGGTCCAAGCCGGTGCCGTGGTGATGGCCGGCGCTTCGATTGGCGACGGCTCCGACATCGGGCCAAACAGCGTGATCTGCGAGGATGCCGTGATCGGTAAAGACTGCCGGATCATGGCCAATGCCACGCTTTGCGAGCGCTGCGTGCTCGGCGACCGCGTGATTTTACAACCCGGTGCGGTGATCGGCTCGGACGGCTACGGCTACGAATTTTCCGAAGGACGACACGTCAAGATCGACCAAGTCGGGATTGTGGAAATCGGGGACGATGTAGAAATCGGCGCGAACACCACCATCGACCGCGCGCGCTTCGGCAAGACCACGGTGGGTGAGGGCTCCAAGATCGATAACCTCGTGCAGATCGGCCACAACTGCGTCATCGGGAAGCATTGTCTCATCATTTCACTCACCGGGATCGCGGGAAGTTCGCGGCTTGGCGACTACGTGACCGCCGCGGGCCAGGTCGGCATTGCCGGGCATGTGACCATCGGTGCTAAGGCCACCCTGAGCGCCCGCACCGGAGTGACGTCGGATTTGGCCGGTGGGGTGGTTTACAGCGGCAAGCCGGCGCAACCGATCCGCGACGATATGAAACTCAGCGTGCTTACGCGTCGCTTGCCACAGCTTTTCGAACGGGTGAAAACGCTCGAAGCAGCGCTGGAGAGCGCCCCCGGGAACCCTTGACGCGCCGCGCCAGCCGGCCGGGAATTTACGTGCGATTTCGAGAAGGCCGTGTATCCTTCGCCGCGTGTCGTATCTGGAAATCAAAAATCTTCACACCCATTTCACCCAACGCACCGGATCGATCTTTGCCCCGGGCAAGCACGTTGTCCGTGCGGTGGACGGCGTCAGTCTGAGTCTCGAAAGAGGGGAGATTCTCGGCCTCGTCGGCGAGTCCGGCTGTGGGAAATCGACCTTCTCGCGGACCCTCATGCAGCTCATTCCCGCGACGTCAGGCTCAGTGGTGCTGGATGGCGAGGACCTCTCCCAACTCTCGAGGTCCGAAGTCCGCCAGCGCCGTCTGGACTTCCAAATGGTATTCCAAGACCCCTACGCCTCGCTCAATCCGCGGATGACAATTTTCTCCACGCTTGCCGAGGCGGTCCGCCAGCGCCATCCGAAGTTGCGGGGCGATGCCCTCTTCCACCGCGTGGAAGACTTGATGCTCAGCGTAGGGCTTGATGCGAACGTGATGCGCAAATACCCCCACGAATTCTCCGGTGGCCAGCGCCAGCGGATCGCCATCGCCCGCGCGCTCGCACCGGAGCCGAAGCTGATCATCGCCGACGAACCGGTCTCCTCGTTAGACGTCTCGATCCAGTCGCAGATTCTCAATCTCATCAGCTCCCTCAGGAAAGATCTCGGCCTAACGATGATCTTCATTTCCCACGATCTTGGCGTCGTCCACTACATCGCGGATCGCATCGCCGTGATGTATCAGGGAAAAATCGTCGAGAGTGGTCCTGCGGGCCAAGTGTTTCACGAACCCCAGGCGGCATACACCCAGCGTCTCCTCGCCTCAATTCCGCGGCTGGTGACGAATAGCTAGACCGGCGCTTTCACACCTGTCACGCAGGGCTTTGAGAATCGCCACCGCCGTGGCGCCGTCGCCGTGGACACAGAGGGTATCCACATTTCGATTGGAAATAATCGCCAACGCCTGCGCCACGGCTTCCTCCACGTTAGAGATGACCGCACCCGGCTCGGCACGAGGCATCAGCGAGCCATCTTCCAGATAGCGGCGGTCCGCGAAACCTTCCGCACAGACGGTGAGTCCGGCAGCCCGTGCCGCCGCCGCGAGTTTTCCTTCGGGAGGGGCGTAGAGGATCAATTCCGGGGAAATGGAAACGATCCCGTCCACCACCGCTGCTGCCAGCGGGCCATCGCGATCCGCCTGATTGTAGAGAGAGCCGTGGGGTTTGACATGATTGAGTCGCGCGCCGAGCTCCTCGGCCAGACCGGCGAGCTCCCCGACTTGCCGCCGCACCAGGTCGGTGACTTGATTGAGCGGCAGGACCAAGGCGCGCCGGCCGAAATGCTCGCGATCTTCGTAACTCGGATGGGCACCCAAGGCCACGCCGGCCGCTAGGGTCAGTTCGATTGCGCGCCGCATCGTCTGCTCGTCTCCGGCGTGACCGCCGCAGGCGACGTTCGCCGAACTCACCAAGCCGAGAAGTGCCTCGTCCTCGCTTCCGCCTTCGCCGAGATCGGCATTTAAATCGATGGACCGCATAGACTTCTATAATAACAGCTTTAGCCCTGTCTGCAACCACTTGAAATCCTGTTGTTGCCGGTGCCACAAATCCCGCGCTTCTTCCTCGTTCACCTCGCGGAATCTCACCGCAGTCCCCGGCCAAGCGCGCGCCAGCCTGGGTAAATCCACGGAAATCACCTGGCCGATCTGTGGGTAGCCGCCGATGGTCTGGCGCTCGGCCAGCAGGACGATCGGCTGGCCGTCCGGGGGCACTTGCACCGAGCCGCAAGCCACAGGTTGCGAGATCATTTCGCGTGGCTCGTTGAGTTCCAGGCCGACTCCGGCCAAGCGTACGCCCATCCGGTCCGCCCGCGGCGTTAGTTGATAGGCCTCCGTGCGGAAGCGCCGGCGCGCCTCGTCGGTGAACCAATGCTGCTGCACACCGGGTAGAAACCGCAGCTCGATTTCCGACAATCGCTCCGGCCGTCCGACATGCCACGCGCCGCAGCGGGGGATCTCGCCGGCTTGGCCGATTGCCAATCGGTCGCCCGCTTGCAAGGCGCGCCCGCAGTGGCCGCCGAAGCCGGCCCGCAGATCCGTGGCTAGGCTGCCTAACAACGATGGCACGCACAGGCCGCCCGCCACGGCGAGGCAGGCGCGGACGCCGCCGGACAGTTTCGAAAAATCCACGGTTTCACCCGCCGCCACTCGCTGGGACTTTCCGCTGGCACCCGCCAAGGCCACCACAGTTTCGTGGTGGAATTTGAGGATCGGTCCGCTCATACAGATCTCCAAGGCGGCGGCACCCGCATCGTTCCCGACCAGAAGATTTGCAATTCGCAGTGCCTGCCGGTCCACCGCTCCGCCCGGAGAGACGCCGGAGGACTCGTGGCCCGGACGCCCGAGATCCTGCACGGTCGTCATCGCGCCCGGCTCGATCACCTCGATCCAGCGCTCTCCCGCGACGACGGTGCCGCAGGAAATTTCCTCTCGAGGAGCCAATTCGCCCACCGGCACGAAGCGCACCCGGTCTCCGGTGCGCAACAAGGCCGAGCGCGGCATCAGGGGGTTGAACAAACTGACATTCGTCCGCCCCAGCACCTGCCAGCCGCCCGGCGAGGTGAAGGGATAGATCCCCGCCTGCCCGCCCGCGATGGCGACGGCCCCCGCGGGCACCGCGAGCCGGGGCGTGTGCCGCCGCGGGACTTGCAAGCGCTCCGGTAAGCCTAGCAGGTAGGGAAATCCCGGTGAAAATCCAACGGCTGCCACGGTGTAAACCGCCCCACAATGGAGCGTGATGACCTCCGCCGTGCTCAATCCGCTGTGCGCCGCCACCTCGTCCAAGTCCGGCCCGTTGTCTCCGCCGTAACAAACCGGAATCTGCCACTCCCGGCCAGCAGGCGGGCGGTCCGTCACCGTCACCGATTTGATCCACTCGAGAATCTCCAGGCCGGTCGCGGGGGTGGAATGGACGGCGAGCGAATCGAATGACGGCACCACATCAAGCACTCCAGGCGGGCGTCCGGTTTGCAAAGCATCCAGCAGTCCCATCACCCGCGCCAAGGCCGCAGCGCCGCTTATTCCGGGAAACTCCGCCAACCATGCGGAATCGCCGAGTGGTTTGAGTGTCATGCGCGGACCATTGCAGGAAGCCCCGCACTTGCCAATCCCGGCGTATGCACGAAGCTGTGGGGCAGGGACGTCTTGTCCTTGATCTTGTTCCGATGAAACCGCTCGCCGCCATTTGCCTGCTCAGCGTGGCAACGTTCGCTTTCTGTCAGGAAAAGGAAAAGCCCGCGCCCGTCATGATCGACTACACCATCCCTCCCGGCGCACCGCGCGCCGCCGCGGCCGCCGCGAATGTGCGTCCGGCATTGCAGCGCGACCTAACAGCAGCGGGTCTGGTATTCGGCGATCCGGTCTTCATCCGTGCGTTCAAGGACGAGAACGTGCTGGAACTCTTCGTCCGCAATCGCGCGAGCGGGAAATTCGACCGCTTCCGCACCTATCCGATCGCCGCCGCGTCCGGCGCGCTTGGCCCGAAGCTCGCGGAAGGCGATGGCCAGGTGCCGGAAGGATTCTACGCCGTCCCGCCGGCGGCGATGAAGCCGGACAGCCAGTTCCACCTCGCCTTCAACATCGGCTTTCCTAACGAATATGATCGCGCCCGTCAACGGACGGGCAGCGTCATCATGGTTCACGGGAACTGCGTGTCCATCGGCTGCCTCGCCATGACGGATGAGAAAATCGAGGAGATCTACACCCTTTGTGCGGCCGCCCACCAAGGAGGCCAGGCGTATTTCCGCGTGCATATCTTCCCCTTCCGCATGACCGACGAGCGGATGCAAAAGGCCGCCGCGGATGCCAACGGGAAATTCTGGGAAAATCTCAAGGAGGGCTACGAGCGGTTTGAGGAAACGCACATTCCGCCGGAAGTCTCGGTGCGGGACGGGTGTTATCAGTTTCAATGAAGAGGCACCCTCAAGCGCGAATTCCCGACAGCGGCCGGGCGAGTCCGGCCGATTTTTCGTATTTCCCGCTTGATCTGTTCAAATGATTAGTGATTTCATGATTCCATGAGTTCGCAATTCCTCTCCAGCCGCCTCAAGCAGACTTTTGGCTACGACGAGTTCCGTCCCTTGCAGCGGGAAATCATGGAGGCTTCGCTGGCGGGGCGCGATGCCGTTGCAATCCTGCCGACCGGTGCTGGAAAAAGCCTGTGCTATCAACTGCCGGCCTTGGTGCGTGAGGGGCTGACGCTCGTCGTTTCACCGCTCATCGCCCTGATGAAGGATCAAGTGGATCAACTCGAAGCCACTGGCGTGGCGGCGACTTTTCTGAACTCGACCTTGGACGGCGACGAGGCAAGGCGGCGGCTCGACGGGCTGAATGCGGGGCAGTATCAATTGCTTTACGTTGCGCCCGAGCGCTTGATGTTGCCCGATTTCCTGGCGCGCTTGAAGGATTGGAAGATCGCCGCGCTGGCGGTAGATGAGGCGCACTGCATCAGCGAGTGGGGGCACGATTTCCGGCCGGAATACCGCCGTCTCAAGGAGGTTCGACAGACACTTCCGGGGATTCCGGTGCTTGCGCTGACGGCCACGGCGACGGAGCGGGTTCGCGAGGACATCGTCAAACAACTGGAACTGCGGGATCCGGCGGTTTTTCTGGCGAGTTTCAACCGCCCGAATTTGAAATACCAAGTCATCGCCAAGGCCGGCGCGGCGGCGCAGGTCTGCAACTTTGCCAGTGCCCGCCCGGAAGACTCCGGCATCGTTTACTGCCAGTCCCGGAAAAGCACGGAGGCACTCGCGGCGACCCTGCGCGCCCAGGGATTTTCCGCAGTCGCCTATCATGCGGGCCTCGATCAGGCCGAGCGCTCCAGCAATCAGGACGCGTTTTTGCGCGACGAAGCGAAGATCGTCTGCGCCACCGTCGCCTTCGGCATGGGGATCAACAAGCCGAACGTGCGCTACGTGATTCATGCGGATTTGCCGAAAAACATCGAGGGCTACTATCAGGAAACCGGCCGCGCCGGGCGCGACGGACTCCCCGCCGATTGCCTGCTGCTCTTCTCCCGGGGTGATGTGGTGAAGTACTTGAAATTTCTCGAAGAAATTCCCGATGAGCAGGCGCGCGAGGTGGCCCACCGCCAGCTCGACCAGATGACGCACTTCGCCGAGAACGATGCCTGCCGGCGCATCGGCCTGCTCGGGTATTTCGGCGAAACCTGGGCGGAGGAGAATTGCGGCGCTTGTGACCACTGCCTCCATCCGCGCGAGAAATGGGACGCCACCACGGATGTGCAAAAGCTGCTCAGCTGCGTGCTGCGGATCCGGCAGGCCGGGAGCTTCAGTGTCGGGCTCAACCACGTCGCAGAGGTCCTCACCGGTGGCTTGTCCGAGAAAATCCAGCGGTGGAGACACGATGCGCTAAGCACCCACGGCATCGGCAAGGATCAACCCCGCCCGTATTGGGTGGATCTTGGCCGGCAATTGCTGCGGCTCGGCTTGCTGGCCGGGAGCGAAGACAAATTCCCCACTGTTTCCGTGAGCCAGCTCGGCATCGACACCCTGAAAAAGCGCGAAACCGTGATGCTCACACGCTCCCTGAGCACGCCGAAATCCAAGAGCGTCCGCACCGGCGACATTCCGTGCGATTCGGGCCTGTTCGAAGTTTTGCGAGCCCTCCGCAAGACCTTGGCGGATGCCCGCAACGTGCCTCCGTATGTGGTTTTCTCCGATGTGACGCTGCGCCATTTCAGCCGCGACTATCCCGAGGATGCCGCGGCGCTGCTGCGAATCCCCGGGGTGGGTGAGAAAAAGCGCGAGGATTATGGCGATTCGTTTCTCAGCGCGATCGGTCAGTGGCTCACCGAAAATCCCCGGCAGGAATTCACGCCGCTTGAGGGCGGTTCCGCTCCGGCAGCCCGCCCACAGCCGGGGATCACGCCCGGCACCGCGGCGGTCACACTTGAGCTCTTCAGAAGCGGCCAGTCCATCCCCCAAATCTCGCAAACCCGGGGGCTCGCCGAATCCACCATCGAGAGCCACCTCGGCCAGGCGATGGAAAACGGCGAGCAGCTCGATCCGCGCGGGCTCTATTCCGCCGAGGAAGAGCGGCAGATGAAAGCGGCTCTGGAGGGCTACGATGAGATCGCGCTGAAGCCGGTTTTCGAGCAACTCGGAGGCCGCATCAGTTACGGCAAGCTCCGGCTCTACCGCGCGGCGAGTTCCCGGCTGGAGACGGTGAACTGAGTCGCCCGACCGGAGGGGTCACTTCGGCTGGGCGCTGGTGTGGACTTGCACAGCTTGCCCTTGCATGGAAACGCCGAAACCTCTAATCCATGGGCCGGTGTCCGACACAAATCTCAAATCCCAACGCAACCCATCGTGGTCGGGCACTCTGGTGCGCGTGATTTTGATCTGTGGCGGGTGTGTCGCGATCTTGTTGCCGGCCTGGTTGCCTAATCGCCCGAAGGTGCCGATCGAGGCTGGAACCGTCGAGCTGCTCCAGGCATTTCTGCTGGCGGCGGCCGCGGCGGTGATGTTGGGGGCGTCTTCCCACGCCGGTTACAATCGCCCGGTGTGCCGGGTGCTCGCCTTGGGTGCCTTCGCCGCGTTTGTGGGAGAAATCGACGATTTTATTTCCGTGATTCTCAAGCTCAAGTTTCCGGAAGGCTGGGTGCTCGGGGCGATTCTTCTGGTCGCAGCCATCGACGGATTTCGTCACCGGCGGGTGATGATGCACTTCTTCTCGACCTTGGGAAATCACGCGGGCTCCGGGCTGATCGGCTCGGCAATGCTCATTCTGTATATTTTCAACCGGGTGGTCGGCAGCCCGAAGTTCTGGAAGGCGGCACTCGGTCCCGCCTTCTCGCCGGAAGTTCCCAAAATCTGCCGGAGCTATCTGGAGCTTCTGGCGTGCTACCTCATTTTCATCGGCTCCCTCGGACTCTCGATCACTTTGGCGAGACGCAAGGATCCCATGTAATCCGCCCATGTTTCACATCGTTCTCATTGAGCCCGAGATCCCGCACAATGCCGGGGCTGCCGGGCGCCTCGCACTGGCCACGGACTCGGCGCTGCACCTGGTAGAGCCGTTAGGATTCTCGTTGGAGGACAAATACGTCCGCCGCACGGGTCTCGACTATTGGCAGGATGTGAAACTGCACGTGTGGAAATCCTTCGACGAACTGCGGGCGGCGGCAGCCCCGGGCGCGCGCTTCTGGTTTCTGAGCACCAAGGCCACCCGCTCGCCGTGGCAGGCGGAGTTCCAGCCCGGTGACTACCTCGTCTTCGGCCGCGAAACCCGCGGGCTGCCGGAAGATCTCATCGCCACCGCGGGTGAACACGCCCTGCGGATCCCGATGGTCCCGGGCAGCACCCGGAGCCTGAATCTATCAACCGCTATTGCCATCGTCCTCTACGAAGCTGCGCGGCAGCAGGATCCGGCGTGGTGATTTCCTGATCCACCCATGCGATACACCGCCTCGATTACGGATTTTTTCAAGTGCCCGGCGTGGAAGATGAATCTTCTGCTAGGTGCGGTGGCGGTTCTCATTCCCGCAGTGGGGCCGCTGGTCTTGGGTGGCTGGCATGTCTCGTGCCTGTGGGCACGGGGTGACCACGAGGATCCGGCGGAGTTCCCGCCCTTCGATTTTCAAAACTTCGGCAAATACCTTGAGCGGGGCTTGTGGCCGTTTCTGGTGAACCTGGTGGCGGTGCTTGTGCTGGTGCCGGTGATTCTGTGCATGATTTTCCCACTTTTGTTCATTTCCGGGGCCTTCGGGTCCGATCATGGGCACCCGTCGAACGCCGTGGTCATTGCCGCGGTGGTGGGATTCACCTGCCTTGAGATCCTGCTGACGCTGGCCTATCAATTTCTCATCACCCCGCTGATGGTCCGCGCCACGATCACCCAGGACTTCAAATCCGCCTTCGATTTCCGCTTTGCGAAAACCTTCATCGCCCGGACGTGGAGAGAGATGGTTCTCGCGATGCTCTTCATGTTCGGGGCGGGCCTCTGCCTGATGGTCCTGGCGGTGGTGACCTGTTATATCGGAGCCATCGTCGCCGCGCCGGTCGCGTTGTTCAGTTGGCACCACCTGCAAAAACAGCTCTATCAACTTTATCTGAGCCGTGGGGGTGAACCGGTGCCGGGGAGCCCGAAGCTCCGGGATCTGCCGCCGCCGCTGCCTGCGGCGTGAGTCCTGCCGGTGGCGGGTGGCATTACTTGGCTTTGAAATCGCGCAGGGCCTTTTTCACGCTGCGTTCGAAGTCCGCGTCGTGGGGGCTGCCGTTGAAGACCAGCTTGCCGGTGATGTCGAAAACGCAGGCGTGCGGGATGCCGCCGGTGCCGCCCGGGGCGGAGCCGCCGGACATGATCGGGTAGGCCACACGCGCGGTTTTCAAAACCTTGAGAATGTCCTCCTTGGTGCTCTGCTGGCACTCCAGTCCGGTGACAACCAAGCCGCGTTTGTCGTAGAGTTTCGCCATTTTCGCGAGCTCGGGCAGGCTGGCGAGGCAGGGGCCGCAATTGACGCCCCATTCTTCGACGACCACGACTTTGCCGGTGAGTTCGTCTTTGTTAAATGGCGCGTCATTGACCGGTTGACCCCAGCGGACGTCTGAAAGTGAGGCCACTGGCAAGGGTGGGGCGGTTTCCTTTTCCTTCGCTTTGGCAAGAACGGACAGGAGAGAAATTCCAATGAGGCAGGCGGGTATTTTCATGAGTTAGCAGCGGTTCGTGTGGTCTACGTTGCAGATTTACAGGGACTTGCAGGATGTGAAAAGAAACAATTAGCGGGCTCGGCCCGCGCTCGCCGGTAAATCGGAACTTGCCGGACGAGGATGGGCAGGGCATCCCGTCGGCATGGCATTTTCAGCGGTTCTGTTCGATTTCGATGGTGTGTTGGTCGACACCGAGTGGGCGATCTATCAGGCGTGGCTGCGGACTTTCGAAGCGCATGGCCAACACTTGCCGTTAGAGGTTTATACCCGCTGCATTGGCTCGGATTTTGCGACATGGTCGCCGAAGACTCACTTGGAGGAGCTCTCGGGTCTCGCCTTCGATTGGCACGATCTGGATGCGCGGCGGCAGGAAGTCATTCTGGCGGACCTGACGCACGAGGGCACGATGCCGGGGGTGATTGCACTGCTCGAGCAGCTTACCCGTCAGGGCATCCGGCGGGCGGTGGTGTCGAGCTCGTCGCATCACTGGGTGGACGGTTGGCTGGAGAAGCTGGCCTTCGCCGGGCATTTTGAAACCGTGGTCTGCCGAGGTGATGCACCGCAGATCAAGCCCGCTCCCGATTTGTATCTTGAGGCCGCGCGGCGTCACGGGCTCCCACCTGCGGATTGCCTCGTGATCGAGGATTCGCTCAACGGGGTGAAATCCGCGAAGGCGGCAGGAATGAGCGTCTGGGTGGTGCCGAACCGGGTGACGGCCGGTCTGGATTTCTCGATGGCGGACCGGATTTTCCCGTCGCTGGTGGAGTTAGCCGTTGCGCTTCAGTAGCCGCTCGGGTGGCGCATCACGTGGCCAGCGCCTTGCCGGGTTTGCGGTTTCCAGCGCGGGCCGGAACTTCCGCCCGAGCCGCCAGTGTCGAGGCGGAGCCCGGCGACAGTCATGAAGACGTGGCCGTTGCGGGCGTAGACGGTGATCCATTTGCCTTCGCCCTTTTTGCCGTAGTTGAAATAGTCTTTCGAGGGGATGCAGCCGTCGATCAGGCCGGCTTGGCGCAGGACGTAGGAAACGGAGCCGGAGCAGTCGTAGCCGGAATCCTGGAGGTGGGCGTGGCCGCCGCCCCATTTGTAGGGCATGCCTTGCAAGCGGTTCCCCGCGGCGATGGCGCGCTGCACGGCGGGCGGGGAATTCCTCGGGGCGTAGGCGATGCCGCCCTTCAGCAGAGCGGTACGGCCGCTCTCAAAGTGGTAAGATACCGGGCGCTTTGCTTTGACTTGGTTCGAGCAGGAAACCAGACCGCTGAAGAGGGCGAGGAAAAGGGTGAACAAAAGAGTGAACGGTTTCATCGCGGGAAGTTTTTCAAATTTCATTAACAAAAGCAAACTATTTTCATCCTTGGGTGGCCAAGAATGCCATCACTTGGTCCAAGGCGCGGGAGCGGTGGCTGAGGGTGTTTTTGATTTCATCGCCCAGTTCGGCGAAGGTTTTCTCATGGCCGGTCGGGATAAACAGCGGATCGTAGCCGAAGCCACCGGTCCCGTGGAGGGCGTCCACGAGTCGGCCTTCGACCGTGCCGCTGAACCACGCCTCCGCCACGCCGGCGCGCGCGAGCACCATGGTGCAACGAAAACAGGCGCTTCGCTCCGTTTTGCCGTCCATTTCCAAAAGCAAGCGGGTATTGTTCTTTGCGTGGTTTCCCTCTTGGCCGCCGAAGCTTGACGACCAGACGCCGGGAGCCCCGCCGAGGGCCGCCACCTCGAGACCGGAATCGTCGGACAGCACCCAGCCGGGGACCAGCCGACTGATCCCCTCCGCCTTGAGCCGTGCATTTTCTAAAAAGGTTGTGCCGGTTTCCTCGATTTCTGGAAAATCGGGAAAGGCAGTGGCGTTGAGGACTTCGAAGCGGTCGCCGATCATCGCCTGGATTTCCGCAGTTTTGTGGGAATTGCGGGTGGCTAGGATCAGGCGAGGCAGCGGTTGCATGGCCCCTCGCTACCCTGAATCGTGAAACCAGGCGAATTTTTTTGAATAATTCGGCGTATGGTGACGCCTATTATCATGATGAAAGCAATTACTTGGCTCGCCTCCGTAACAGTCGGCGTCGCCGCCCTCAGCTCTTCCGCCTTTGCGTCGACTCCCGCAGGCTGGACCACCGATCTTGATAAGGCCTTTGAAAAAGCCAAGGCGGAGAAGAAATCGGTGCTCGTCGAATTCACCGGTTCCGATTGGTGCCCGCCCTGCATTGCCATGCGTAAGAACGTTTTTTCGAAGAAGGAATTCGTCGATGCCGCGTCGAAGAAATACGTTCTCGTCGAGCTCGATTTCCCGAATGGCGACCCCGAGGTGAAGAAGAAGAACCAGCCCTTGGGTGAGAAATACAAGATCGAAGGCTTTCCGACGGTGATTCTTTTCACGCCGGAGGGGAAGGAGTTTACCCGGTTCTTCGCCTCGGAATTCCCGAAGACCGATCTCTTCCTAGAGCACATCAATAAGGCCCTTGAGAAGAAAGAGCTCGATTAATCAAAGCTTGTCCTGCTTCGCGAACGTTCCCCAAACCATACCCCATGAAAAAGTCTGTTTTCCGATTGCTCCTCGCCATGACCGCCACCTGCTCCCTCGCCTTTGCCAGCGGTGGATGGGATGACGACTTCGAGGCGGCGAAGACCCTTGCCGCCAAGGATAAGAAGCCAATCCTGCTCGATTTCACCGGTTCTGATTGGTGCGGTTGGTGCATCAAACTCGACAAGGAAGTCTTCTCCAAAAAGGAATTCAAGGACTACGCCAAGGACGGTCTGGTGCTGGTGACCGTGGATTTCCCCCACGAGAAGCACCAATCCAAAAAGCTAAAGGAACAGAATGAGGCCCTTGGTAAAAAGTATGGCGTGGAAGGCTATCCGACCGTCGTCCTCGTCGACGCGGAGGGCAAGGTGCTGGGCAAGACCGGCTACCAGGAAGGCGGCCCCGCAAAATACGTCGAGCACCTCAAGGAATTGCTCGCTGCGGCGAAAAAGTGAGGCTCCCGTCGCCGATCGAATTTCCCAACCCCACCCGGCTTCACGCTGTGGCGGGGTTTTTCTTTTCATTGCGAACAAGTTCCATCACGTTCCCGCCCCTTCCCGACCATGTCCGACGCCCGTAAACCATTCCCTTTCCGCGATTTCGAGTCCCAATGGCAGACCCGCTGGGAGTCCGAGAAGACTTTCCGCACTCCCGGCCCGGGCGATGCGGATTTCGACGCCACGAAGCCGAAATACTACGTGCTCGACATGTTTCCCTACCCCAGCGGCGCGGGTCTTCACGTCGGCCATCCGGAGGGCTACACCGCCACGGATATCATCGGCCGCTTCAAGCGGATGACCGGGCATAATGTTTTGCACCCAATGGGTTATGACTCTTTCGGCCTGCCGGCAGAGCAGTATGCCATCAAGACCGGCCAGCATCCGGCGATCACCACGGCGGCGAATATCGAGAATTTCCGGCGGCAGTTGAAATCGCTCGGATTCGCCTACGACTGGGACCGGGAAATCGCCACCACCGATCCCGAATACGTGCGCTGGACCCAATGGATTTTCCTCCAGCTCTACGGCTCGTATTTCTGCGAGGACGAAAACAAGGCGAAGCCGGTTGCCGAATTGGAAGCGAAAGGCTGGACTCGTGACCAGATCGACGATGTCCGTCTCGCCTTCGTCGCCAACACGCCGGTCTGGTGGTCGCCCGATCTCGGCACGGTGCTTGCGAACGAGGAAGTCGAGGAATGGAAAGGCAAAGGCCACACCGTCGAACGCCGCCCGCTGCGCCAATGGATGCTGCGGATCACGAAATACTCCCAACGCCTGATCGACGAACTCGACACGCTGGATTGGCCGGAAGGCATCAAGCTTTTGCAGAAGAACTGGATCGGCCGCAGCGAGGGCGCGGCTGTTAAATTTGAAATTTCAGATCTCAAGTTAGAGATTGAGGTCTTCACCACCCGCCCGGACACCTTGTTCGGCGCGACCTACATGGTTCTCGCCCCGGAGCACCCCTTTGTTTCCGAGATTACGACGCCGGAGCAAAAGGCAATCGTTGAAGCCTATCAAAAAGCCTGCTCGTCCAAGTCCGACATGGATCGCGGCGATTTGAACAAGGACAAGTCCGGCGTCTTCACCGGAGCCTTCGCCACCAATCCGGTGAACGCCGCACAGATCCCCATCTGGATCGCCGACTACGTGATGATGGGCTACGGCACCGGCGCGATCATGGCGGTGCCGGCGCACGACGAGCGGGATCACGAATTCGCGGAACGTTTCGAACTACCTATCAAATCGGTTGTGGCTCAGTCCCTTCCACGTGTCTTCGACGCTGCTGGACCCAAAGGGTATTCTAATGGAACGAATACACCGATCGAAATTGGTGGTGCTACTTGGTATTTGGTCGAAGGAGTAGCCACATCCGAATATGGCACTGCCGCGAACTCCGGTTTCCTCGACGGCCTCCCTACCGCCCAAGCGAAAGCCAGGATGATCGAGTGGCTGGAGGAAAAAGGAATCGGCCAGCGCCGCATCCAGTTCAAACTCCGCGACTGGCTGTTTTCCCGCCAGCGCTACTGGGGCGAGCCGTTTCCGATTGTTTGGAAAGACGGCCACCACCACGCGATTCCTGAGTCCGAGCTGCCGCTGCTAGCGCCGCCGCTGGAGGACTACAAACCCAGTGGTTCTCCCGAGCCTATTCTCACTAAAGCGACCGAGTGGGTCCAGCTTCCGGACGGTTCGATCCGCGAAACGAACACCATGCCGCAATGGGCCGGTTCCTGTTGGTATTACCTCCGCTACTGCGATCCGACGAACACGAACCGCTTCATCTCCCGCGAAGCCGAAGACTATTGGACCGATGAAAAGCCCGGCATGGTCGATCTCTACGTCGGGGGTACGGAACACGCAGTCCTCCATCTGCTTTACGCCCGCTTCTGGCACAAGGTCCTCTTCGACCTAGGCCACGTTAGAACGCCGGAGCCATTCCAGAAGCTCGTCAACCAAGGCCTCATCCTCGGCGAAGACGGCCAGAAAATGTCCAAATCCCGCGGCAACGTGGTGAACCCGGACGACGTCGTTTCCGAATACGGCGCCGACGCGCTGCGGCTTTATGAGATGTTCATGGGCCCGCTCGAACAAGTGAAGCCGTGGCAGATGAAAGGCGTGGAAGGCGTCTCGCGTTTCCTCGCCCGCGTCTGGCGCGTCGCTTTTGAAGAACAGGAAGGTCAGTGGAATCGCTCGGCGAAAGTTCAGGACGTCGCCTGCACCGACAAGGCGCTGCTCCGCGTCGTCCACGAGACGATTAAGAAAGTCGGCGAAGACATCGAGAAACTCAGTTTCAACACCGCGATCTCCCAGATGATGATCTGCACCAACGCCTTCACCCAAGCGGAAGTCGTGCCATTGCGGGAGTTTACCCAGTTCCTCACCGTGCTCAACCCCTTCGCACCGCACGTGTCGGAGGAAATCAACGCGCGCCTTGGCGGCACCACGATGCTCTCGGAAACCGTCTGGCCCGCCTTCGATCCCGAAGCACTCGTCCGCAACGAAATCGAGCTCGTCGTCCAGGTGAACGGCAAGCTGCGCGACCGCTTCATGATCTCCAAGGATGCCGACGAGGAAGCCGCCAAGGCCGCCGCCTTTGCCAGCGCCAAGGTCAACGAACATCTCGAAGGCAAGACCATCCGCAAGATCGTCTTCATCCCCGGCAAGATCTTCAACATCGTGGCGAACTAACGACCGCAGGATTATCTCCAGCCATGCCGACCCGCCCGGACCTCGACGAAGCCGCTCGCCAGGTGCGTGACATCTATGCCGAGTGGCAGCGTCGTCCGCTCACCCGGAATTGCACCGGCTTGGCGGATTGTTGCCGCTTCCGGCATACCGGTCGCACGCCCTACTTTACCCGCGGCGAGGCCTGGGTCGCCGCCCGCGCCTGGCGCGCGGCCGGCCGCAAGGAAGTAGTGGCCTCGGCGGATGGTAGCTGCCCGTTTCTTCATCCGAGTAGCGGCAAGTGTCGGATCTACGACGGCCGCCCCTTCGGCTGCCGCACCCATTTCTGTGCCGCCGCCGGTGGTCCCGCCACTCGCGGCGAGGTTCGTGACCTCATTCAGCGGCTCGAAGCCATCGACGTCCGCCTCGGTGGATCCGGCTCCGCGAACTTCGTCACCGCCGTCAAAGAGGCGATGGCTTGGGTAAAATAGGCGGCGGCTGCCCCGCACGCGCCACGATAAGGATCAGGATTGTTTTGGAAAATCCCGCCTCGATCCCGCCTGAGGCTGTGATTTTTTTTAAACCATCGCCTTCCCGGCGGACATTTACTCGCCTGAAAGGGACGCATGCGCGGACCGGATCTTAGCAAACCCAAGGTGGGGCCACCTCACTAATTCTCGTGAGTCCCACGCCCATGCGGCCCTTGGCAGCATGGTAAAGCACCTTGGAAACAGCAGTGATCCGGCAGCGTCGTCACTTTATCCGACAAGACAATCCGCGCAAAATTTGTAATTTTCCGACGTCCTGAATTTTTAAACCCGCAAAAAACTCCCCGAAGTCGCCCGGCCTCAAACCCAAAATCCAAATCCCCCGCCCACCGCCCTCCCGGCCCTTGGCATTCCTCGACACTCCAGCCACTAGATCGACCGACCCCATGAAAAACTCCAAATTCAATCGCTTCCGTTCAATCCCGTCCCTGATTCTCGCTGGCTCCCTCGCCAGCATGGCCACTCAATCCGCGCAGGCCCTTACCACTACTTGGAGTGGTGGCGGTGCATCCAACGTTTGGGGTGATGCTGGCAACTGGGGCGGCACGAATGTCTTTACGAATTATGGCACCGTG
>JAYWDF010000214.1:0-6705 GCA_043779985.1 Akkermansiaceae bacterium
CGATGAGGCGCTCGATCTCGGCATCGGTAACGAAGGCTCCTTGGGCCCGCTCGAGTTTGGCGGAGCCGGGTGGCAGATAAAGCATGTCGCCCTTGCCGACGAGTTTGTCCGCGCCCTTGGTATCGAGGATGACGCGGGAGTCGAGGGCGGAGGAAACCTGGAAGGCGATGCGCGACGGGATGTTCGCCTTGATGATGCCGGTCACCACGTCCGCCCGCGGCGTCTGGGTGGCGATGATCAGGTGGATGCCGGCGGCCCGGGCTTTTTGCGCGATGCGGGCGATGCACATTTCCACATCGGCAGGGGCGGTCTGCATGAGGTCGGCAAGCTCGTCGATGAGGACGACAATGTAGGGAAACTTGGTGGGAATTTGCTCTTCGTAAACTTCTTCGTCTTCCTCATCCGCTTCGGGGCCGAGGTCGCCATCGATGAGAGCGGCAGCCAGCGAGTTCATCTCCTCGTCCGGCTCGTCTTCCAGCATCGACCATGGTGGCGCCTGGTGGCTGCTAGGGACTGCGGGATCGAGCAATTCCCGCGGATCGAATGGAGCCTCAGGCGCCGGGCCATCATCCGCTAGTTCTTCTTCCAGCTCCGGCTCGGGAGCGGGCTTTTCCTTCTCCGGGATGGGACGGGCGTTGAAGCTGTCGAAATTCCGCACGCCGACTTTGGCGAAAATCTTGTAACGCTTTTCCATCTCGTTGACCACCCACTTGAGGGCGGCCACGGTCTTTTTCGGATCGGTGACGACCGGCACGACGAGGTGCGGCAGCCGGTTATACATCTGCATTTCCACCACCTTGGGGTCGACCATGATGAAGCGCAGCTCGTCCGGGCTGAACTTGAAGAGCATCGACGCGATGATCGAGTTGATGCAGACGGATTTGCCGGACCCGGTGGCTCCGGCGACTAGGCAGTGAGGCATGGCGGCGAGGTCGGCGATGACCGTGTTCCCATAGACGTCCTTGCCCAGGGCGAGCGGGATCTTTTTCTTGGAGGAGTTGAAATCCGTGGAGTAGAGCAGCTCGTGGAGTGGAACGGCGACTTTCTTGCTGTTCGCA
The DNA here is from genome assembly GCA_043779985.1 of Akkermansiaceae bacterium. Lineage (GTDB taxonomy): Bacteria > Verrucomicrobiota > Verrucomicrobiia > Verrucomicrobiales > Akkermansiaceae > Luteolibacter. The sequence continues at coordinate 1,059 of JAYWDF010000214.1, forward strand.
ATCTCGATCCCGACGGTGTCCTTGCCGGGAATGGGTGCGAGGATATTGATCCGCTCGGCACAAGTGGCGCGGGCGATGTCAGCCTCTAACTGGGAGATGCGTGAAACACGGAGGCCGGTGGATGGATAGATCTCGTAGCGGGTGATGGTGGGACCACGGGTGATGGGACCGGCAGTCACATCGATACCGAAGGCCTTAAGCGTATCAATGATGATCTGGCGGGTCTCTTCCTTGTGATCATCATCCGCATCCGAGTCGTCCACCTCAGGCAGCGGATCGAGCAGGTCGAACTGCGGAATCTGGTAGTTAGGGAACCGGCCCTCTTGGAGCCCCTGATGCTCCGGGGAGGGCTTGCGGCTGAAGGGGTTTTTCCAGATGAGTTCGGGGTCGATGGCACGGCGCTGGGAGGCATCGATGATCTCAGGGGTGGGGATTTCGCGCAGCGGCAGCATCGCTTGCGGGTCTCCAGCAACCGCTTTGGCCGTGCTCGCGGACTTGGTCGACTCGCGGTCCTTGCGGCGTTGTTCGCGTTGGCGCTCGCGCTCCGCGAGCATCTCCGCCTCGCGGGCCGCGACTTTACCCGAGGCGCTGCGGTTTGCCTGCCATTCATGGAATTTCAGGCGGCTGAGACGGTAGCAAGCCTTGCAGAAACGCACCGGTTGCTGGCCGGTGAGCATAATCAGCGCCACCAGATAGGCACCACTCGTTAGAATGAGGGTTCCCGCGCGGCCGATCACGTGGGTCAGGGCGAAACCGCCCAAGCCGCCACCGATGACTCCACCCGGGCTGCTGAGATTGCAGTTCTGCGACCATTCCTTGAAAAAGATTCCCGCGGCGTCCAGCCAGGCGGATCCAGCTAACAAGAGAATGCAGAACCCCAGCACCGCCCGCGGCCAGATCCGCGCGTCGAAGGCCAGCTTGATGATGCCAAACCAGATGAAGCCCACTGGCAGCAAGTAGCCTGCCGCGCCAAAGAGCAGGATTTGGACAAACCCGAGAATCCCGCCGACCGGGCCGATCAGGTTCTCTCCGGTGCCCCCCGCCTTGCCGGCGAAAACCTCGAGCATCCCCCACCGCGGCAGATCCGCCGGACTGTATTTGACCACGGACAATAACAGTAACAAACCGCCGGTGATCCAGAGAATGCCGATGATCTCATTCGACCACCGCGCGGGCTCGGGGAGCTCGCCCCGCTTCTTGTTGTCCTTGGCTGCCATCAGAATTGCTGTGGCTGGAGCATCCCCTGACTTAGGCCCGGGGGCAAGATTGTTTTCATAACCGGAAAATAAGGGATTCCGAATCAATCCGGGCTTGGACCGCGCCCGTCGGTGGGTGAATCTCGCACTGTGCGCTTGCTCACCTTGAAAATCCAAGAACCCCTCCCCGGCCGCGTATTGCCGGAAATGGCGGCCGAACTCGGTCCGGAGGAAGCGGCCCGCCGGTATCGCGCCATCGTAGTGACCACCCTGCGGCAGCTCCGGGGGCTGGCCGATGCCCGCTTGCGACTGCTCGTCGAGCCCGAGGATGCGGATGAAGCCGTGCGCTTCTGGCTGTTGCCCCGCTTGGCGGACCACTGGCAGGCGGACAAAGCGATTTTCCGCACTGCGGGTTGGGAAATCGACTTCGGCGGGGATTCCGAAGAATTCCCGGTGCACGCCTTTGGCGAAATCCTCTGTCCCAACCTCGGTGCCCGCTGGGTGCACACCGCCTTGCTGGGACTCACTGACGCCAGCCACCACGTGGTCGGACCCGCCGAGGGCGGCGGCGAGTATTTCCGCGCGCACGCTGGCCGGATTCCCCCCGATTTTCCGCTGCGGATTCTCCCCGAGCTCCCCATCATTCAAACGACCGACCATTGGCAACAAGCCCTCGCCAGCGCCCTCGGCCCCGCCCTGAAACGGGCTTGGGAAGAGGAAGGCAACGATTAGTGCCCGATCTCCAACAACAGCGCCGAACATGGCGGCATGTCAGGCATCGCAACGCCCTCACTTCCAAGTAATTCACGAGAAACGCTGCCAGTCCAGGGGGAGTCCAGGTGATCGGTGAAGGTCCATTTCGCATCCTCCGAGTGACCGAGAAACAACTGGGCGTCCTGTGGAATCAGGATTTTGACCCCGTGGAGGCTTTCTGAAGGGTGAAAATTCGCAACCACAAGAAAGGCATGGCCCGTTTTCGAATCGCGGCGCAGGAACGCGTAGAGCCAGTGCCCCGAGATCGTTTCGTCACCGACCCGCCCGAAGGCCGGGTTCTGCTTGTTGGCATGATTGAGCCCGTAGAACTCACCCGTCGTGAATGCGCGGGCCTGAGTAGCCCGGATGAGCCGGCCATACCAATCGCGCAGGGACTTCTGGTCATCGCTCAGGCGTCCGCCGTCGAATTTCCCGCCGTTGACCCACTTGCTAAACTCGGGCATCGACCAGTAGTCGAATATCGTCGTCCGCGCATCGTCGCCTCCAAATCCTTCGGCACCGGCGGCAGGTTCACCGATTTCCTGGCCGTGGTAGAGCATCACCGCGCCACGGCCCATTGCGAAGAGCACGGCGGACACCGGCTTACCGACTTTCATTCCTACTCCGCCCCATTCCTTAGGGCTGGCGATGCGAACTTCATCGTGATTTTCCGCGTAGCGCAGGGATTTATGAAACCGCATTCCAGTGAACGTCAGAGGATCAAGGTCATTTGCCCATTTTCCGGAATCGTAGATGCCCTCGAGCGCGTCGTAGCTCGGGTCATCGTAAACGGCGTCGAAGCCGGCCTTGAGAAGCTCGTCGAGGACGTGAGCGTCAGTGAGCTTGGCCGGGTCGTTGTCATAGGCTTCTGCGGAGAAAAACACGTCTGGCTGACGCGCCCGGGCCCGTTTCACCGCCCAGCGCCAGAACTCCATGGGCACCATGTGGGCCATGTCCGCGCGGAAGCCGTTGACTCCCAATTTCTGCCAGTAGGCGAGAATTTCGTCCATCGTCCGCCATGTCTTGGGGACCTCGGCAGAAGGCGCATCGGGTGCGGGAAGGCTGGCGGTGCTGCGGCCTTTCGTAAAGTCATGACCATAGTTGAGCTTCACCGTTTCATACCAATCATTGATCGAGGGAGCCCAGGAAATCACGTTGTTACCGGTGACCCGCCCGAAACTCATCTCACCGCCGAAGCTGCCGTCGCAGCCGGGCATGCCCGCCGTCGGCAGCTTGAGCGGAGGTCCGCCGCCGGCATCGTTGGTGCCGAGGTAATAGAAATGATTGTCTCGATCGAAAAACACATCGTGCTTGTCGCCTCGGCCGAATGACAGCTCGGGCATTACATCGGACGCATAGGAGCGTGCGACGTGGTTCGGCACGAAATCGATGATCACCTTGAGCCCGAGCGCGTGGCAGCGCTTGATGAGCGCCTCGAATTCCTCCAACCGCTTTTCGGGATCCAGCGCGTAGTCCGGGCAGACATCGAAGTAATCTTTGATAGCGTATGGGCTGCCAGCGATGCCTTTGAGAATATCCGGATCATCCGCCGGCCGATTGGGATAGGCGGTGCCGCTGGCCTGCTCGAGCACGCCGGTCAGCCAAATGTGGGTAAAGCCCATGGCTTTGAGCGAAACCAAGGCGACCTCGCTGATGTCATTGAATTTTCCACAACCGTTCTCTGCAAGCGTGCCGTTGGTTTTCCGCGTCTCGTTGGTGTTGCCAAAAGTCCGGACCATGAGTTGGTAAATCACGGGCCGCGTCGAGTCGGCGGAATGGCTGCGGATTGACATCGCCACTATCAAAACACCGAGGAAGAGGGTTTGCCAAGTCATCGTTCAACGGCTGCCGGAGGTTTTCGACTTGGCTTCATCCGAGACGAACTGGGTGGCCAAGGCAGCGATCAGCATGGAGGCACCACCCAACATCACCACTTTGACGGGAGCATTGTGAAACAATTGCTTCACTACCGGCTCAAGTGCCAGCGACGCGAGGATTTCCGGGATGACGATGAAGAAATTGAAAATCCCCATGTAAACTCCGGTCCGGTTCGCGGGAAGCGAGCCGCTCAACATCGCATAAGGCATCGAGAGAATGCTGGCCCATGCGATTCCCACGCCGATCATTGTGCACTGCCACAGCCCCTTGGACTCCGGCCCGGAGATATAGCCGGTGGCTAACAAGCAAATCCCACCCAGCACCAAGGCCCCGCTGTGGACCATCTTGCGGCTGGTCTTGTTCGCTAAGGGGGGCAGGAAAAACGCCACCAGAAAGCAGACGATCGAGTACCAGGCAAAGGTCTGCCCGGCGAAGATCGTCCCTTGGTCAAATGCCGGCGAACTGGGATCGAGCGTGCCAAAGATCTGCTGTGCCGTCGCCAGCCCGAAGAACATCCACATGCAAAACAACCCCAGCCAGGTGAAAAACTGCACCACCGCGAGTTGTTTCATCGTCTTGGGCATCTCCCGCAATGCGGTGGAAACTTCCGGCCCGCTGAGCACAAAGCCAACTGCGGCACCGATCCCGGCACCGGCTAACACATGGGAAAGCGTCATGTGCTGCTCGACCAAGCCGCCCCGTGCCGCTCCCAGAAGCGCTCCGGCAAGCGCCCCGACCGCGGGGAACATCGGCTTGAATTGGAACGCCCGATGCTTCTTTTTCTCCCGCAAGAACTCCTCCATATTTTCCGGCGGATACTCTTTGCTCGTCACCACCGTCCAGAGCACCGCCAGTAAGAACGCGCCAGCTCCCAGCTTGAACGCCCACAGCACCGAGAGCGGAATCCCGTTTGCCGAATTTCCAGTCACTCCATAGTGATTGAGAATCGACGGCAGGGCATTGGCCAAAGCCGCGCCGATCCCGATGAAGAAACTCTGCATGACAAATCCCGTCGTCCGCTGGTCGGGCGGCAGCTTGTCCGCCACAAACGCCCGGAACGGCTCCATCGAAATATTGATCGACGCATCCAGCACCCACAACATCGTGGCCGCCACCCACAGCGCCGGAGAGTCCGGCATGAAAAACAATGCCACCGAAGCGAGGATCGCCCCGGTGAGGAAATACGGACGCCGCCGGCCCAGCCGATTCCATGTCCGGTCACTCATGGACCCGATAATCGGCTGAATCAGCAGCCCGGTCATCGGCCCGGCGAGCCACAGGATCGGGATCTTCGACGCATCCGCCCCGAGTTTCGAATAGATGGCGCTCATGTTAGCCAGCTGCAGGCCGAAGCCGAACTGGATGCCTAGAAAGCCGAAGCTCATGTTAAAAAGCTGCCAGAACGAAAGACGTGGTTTTTCAGACATTGGGTGCGTGGGTTGTCGACAACACAGACTAACCCCTCTGGCCCACCCCTCCGCAAGCACAGGGATGCAAATGAAAACTTTTCCCGGTTTCCGGCACAATTCGATAAACCGTCAGGGCGGATCGACATCGGAAGAGCCCTTCGACCGCTCCTCGCGGAGGACCGCCAGCGCGTCATACAGGGCGAAAAGGATCACCACACAGGTCGCCAGCGCGCAGCCGCCCCACCAGAAAAGCACCCGCCAGGGACTCGCCCAGATCCAGTCATTGATCCCCCAAAGCCCGACGCCCATCATCGCAAGCGGCAGCAGCACCATCCACCCCAGCCATTTCCGCCGTTCGCCCCGGTCGGACAGGATCGCCCGCGCCAAGCCGGTGCTATCACTCCAGGTTCC
>JAYWDF010000215.1:0-6701 GCA_043779985.1 Akkermansiaceae bacterium
CATCTTTATCGACATTCAACTTACAAGCACTACGAATTCAATCACATGAACTACACCACACTCCACCAAGCCGTCCAATCCGCCGCCGGTCTCCGGCTCTAATTAATTATTCTGCAGTGCCGGATAACCTTGATCCGTATTCCTTCCGATAACCCTCATGGACTATAATCAGTTCTTTTCGTCGTCGTTCCTAAAAGCAAACGACCCATTTCCTTATCAATCACGTCTTGCAGGAGCGAGTTTGGAGCCATCTGCTTCTTCATGTGAGTCACGTTTGATCGTCGTTCCCACGGGTTTGGGGAAAACCGCTGCCGTTGTTCTGGCTTGGCTGTGGAACCGCGTTCATCGCCAATCCGACGCTTGGCCGCGGCGGCTGGTTTACTGCCTGCCGATGCGCACACTTGCCGAACAAACCTTCCGAAATACCGAAGAGTGGCTGAAAACGCATGAATTACTGTGGGACGGTCAAGTCGGCTCTCATGAGGGAAAAGTTGGTCTTCATCTGCTGATGGGTGGCGAAAGTGCCGCTAAGTGGGAGCAGCATCCGGAGGAGAATTGCATCCTTATTGGAACGCAAGACATGCTCCTCAGCCGTGCGTTGAATCGTGGGTATGGCATGAGCCGGTTTCGCTGGCCGATGCACTATGGCTTGCTGAATAACGACTGTCTATGGATCTTCGATGAGGTACAACTCATGGGAGCCGGCCTTCCCACCACAGCCCAACTTGCAGCTTTCCGCGACGGTTTCGGCACTGCGAAACCATCCCACACTTGGTGGATGAGTGCCACTAACAAACCAGACTGGCTTAAGACCGTTGATTTCGATCCTACCGCCTTGGCGACACCCATAAAGCTGGAGAATGAGTCCGACCTCAAATCCACGGCGGTCATTCGGTTACGGGAGGCACGCAAGACCGTCCAATTTTGCAAACAAAGCACGGCGGATTCGGTAAAACTTTCGGCGGAAATCCTCAATGAGATCAAGGAACGCACGGGGTTGACCTTGGTTGTCGTCAACACGGTGAGAAAAGCAAAAGACCTCCATGCCGCAGTGACCAAGCAGCTTGCGCGCTCCCCTGAAATCGCGGCTCCGATTTTGCTCCACTCCCAATTTCGACCCATCGACCGTGGCAACAAATTGACCGCGCTTTTGGCATCGGAAAATAGATCGATCATCGCAATCAGCACTCAAATCATCGAAGCGGGTGTGGATATCTCTGCTGCCACACTCTTTACCGAAATGGCACCATGGTCGTCGCTCGTGCAGCGGTTCGGGCGCTGCAATCGCCGGGGAACGGAAGACGATGCGAAAATCTTTATCATTAATGCCGACAAACCGGCACCGTATGAAGCTGAGCAGCTGACTGAAGCGAAGCGCTTGATTGATGACTTGATCGCAGACGGTGCTGATGCGTCGCCAGCACAGCTCGGCCAGATTCCAATCCCGGACTGCGACAAGCCGGTTTCCAAACACATCATCCGCAAGCGGGATTTCATCGATCTTTTCGACACCACGCCGGATTTAGCCGGTCAAGACATCGACATCGAACGCTGGGTGCGAGAAACCGAAGACAGCAAGGTCAGTTTGTTCTGGAGAACTTGGGAAAGCTCGGACAAGGACCAAGCACCGCCCCCGGAAAACGAGTTTCCAGCTCCGCACAGGAATGAACTTTGCCCGGCACCCATAGGCGAAGCCAAGGACTGGGCCGGGAAAGCGAAGTTCTCATTGCGCCGCTGGGAGCACCTGACATCCAACTGGCAAAAAGTGCCGCAGGAGTATGGGAAACTGGTGCTCATTCCCGGTCAGATCTACTTAGTTCCCTCCGAATGTGGCGGCTATTCGACCGAAGTTGGCTTTGATCCCAAGGCATCCTCTCCAGTCACGCCGATCACTTCAAACCTTCAGATACCGGACGACTCCACTCAGACGGATCAGCTCTCCGAAGGAACATGGCAGTCGATCGCAGTCCACACTGACCACGTCGCTAACGAACTGCACATCATCATGGAAGAAATTGAGGTCGTCCTTGCTGCATTGCCTCACGCCGCGCGCTGGCACGACCTTGGAAAGGCGCATCCGGCTTTTAAGGCCAAATTTAAACCAGAACAGATTTCTGGTCCAGAAGGCGAGACTCACTCACCGCTCGCCAAAGCTCCTCGCGTTGCTTGGATGCACCCCAAAGCCAAAAACCCCAATCCAGAGTTCAGATCCTTGTTTCGCCACGAACTCGCTTCAGCCCTCGCGGTACTCCATCCCGAGGTTTGTGCGATCCCAGAGGAGTGCAGAGATCTAGTGGCTTGGCTTGTCGCCGCGCACCACGGTAAAATCCGACTTTCTATTCGTTCACTCCCCGGCGAAATGCCGCCCGCCGCTTTGGGCAAACGCTTCGCAAGGGGCGTCTGGGATGGAGATACTCTTCAACCCGTATTCTTGGGGGCTGGAGTCACTTCTCCGGCTCTGAATCTGTCCCTCGAACCCATGGAAATCGGCTTATGCCAAGAGCCTCCTTTCGAAGGCCAGCCCAGTTGGTCCGAGCGCATGCTGAGGCTGCGTGACGCTCCGGACATCGGGCCACTCAGACTCGCATTCTGGGAAACGCTCCTCCGCGCCGCAGACGAACGGGCATCCGCAAAACATCCCTAACTCAATTATTTCATGAACACCATCGCACTAGAAGGCTGCACTCCCGAGCCTCTCATGAATTACCTCAAGGCCCTTGGGATATTAAAAATCATCGTAGAACAAAATTTCGATGCCACGGCACGAGGCAACTGGAAGGACGGCATCTTCTGGCTTCGGACGGAACTTACTAAAGAGGATTTGATAAATGCGTTTGCAAATCGCTTCCAACCATCACCCGCACTTAGCCCATGGAACGAAGCTGGTGGTTTCAAAAAGAAGTCCGGGGCGGATGCGAAAACCGTCCAGCAAGCATCCAAATCCGGCCAAGATCGCTTCACACGGATCAAATACGCGGTCGAGGAAACGCGACGCATCGTGGATACCCAATCGAAATCCAAAGACAAAGACGACTTGATTTTGAAGCTTCGCAATGAACTTCCTGATGAGGTAATCCGTTGGCTGGATGCATGCGGTAGCTACGCGGCCGACAAATACCAATTTGCGCCATTTCTAGGCACCGGCGGTAATGTCGGTAAAATGGAAATTTCTATCAACTACTTCAAAAACCTAACCATGGTCTTTCTCGACAAGAAGCACGAGGAGAGCCGCTTGCCATGGCTACGTTCTTGTCTTTTCTCAACCAATGAAGCCCGCTGCGTTCATTCATCCGTCAGCCAATTCGCACCTGGCCAAGTCGGCGGTGCGAATGCAACTCAGGGCACTGAGGGAAAGTCGATGATCAACCCGTGGGACTTCATCCTGATGATTGAAGGCAGCTTATTGATGACAAGCGCTTCGAGCAGAAAACTCTCTATAGCTCGGGGCACTAAGTCCGCTTTTCCCTTCACCGTCGAAGCGTCAGCAGCTGGGAACTCTAAACTCGTCCAGAGTGATATGGACAATCAAAAGGGCAAAGGCGAAGTCTGGCTGCCGCTATGGGAACGGCCAGCATCATTGGGAGAGCTGAAGATTTTGTTCTCGGAAGGTCGTGCCGAACTTAAAGGTCGCCAAGCTCGCAGCGGAGTGGACTTCGCCCGCGCCGTCGCTGACCTGGGCGTGGATCGAGGCATCAAGAGTTTCATGCGTTTCTCGATTGTCGAATTCGTCAAAGCAGGAGTCATGGCCGCCCCGCTCGGTCTATTTGATGTCACTGCAAAAAACAATGCCACTCTGCTGCGTGAGATTGACTCATGGCTCGCTGCAATGAAGCGATCTTGCAACGACAAAACCCCCGCCCGCTTCCGCAGCGCATTGCGAGAAATCGAGCAATGCATATTCGACTACTGTCAATACGGCGATAACGAGGGCGAAGGAACTCGCTTCCAACGTATTCTCGTGGGACTTGGACGTGCGGAACGGATCATCGCCAGTGCGCCGAAGTTTCGTGCCGATGCCAAAGGACTCCGCCCGCTTGGCCCGCTCACATCCGAGTGGATCGCCGCGGCGGATGATCGAAGCCATGAGTTTGAAATTGCCCTCGCACTGGCGTCCCTCCACCACCCCGAGATCGGTGGAATCCGTCTCAATCTTGAGGATGTAGAAATCCGAGGTAAGCAGATCACATGGACTGATAAAAATCATGCCGCCGTCTGGACCGGTGGGGATCTCTCCACCAACTTGGCAGCGGTTTTGCATCGCCGAGTGATGATTGCAGATAAGGCGGGTAAGCCAAGTGCCGCGCTCGCCTCGGACCACCGAGCAACTCTCGCAAGTGTGGGAGAGTTTTGCGCAGGTAGTTTGGATGAAAACAGAATCACCGAACTGCTGTGGGCCTTATCTCTCTGTGACACCCGAGCCTATCAACGGCCTGCGCGGAATCACGATGATGGAGAGCGCCTCATCCTTCCCGCCAGCTACAGGCTGTTGAAGTTATTATTTCATGCACCGAGTTCTTGGAGCACGGACATTGAAGAAAACCCCATTCAGCCCAATCTCGGAATTCTCGGACTCTTGCGTGCCACCCGGATACCAGAGGCCTGTCAACGCGCTGTGCGTTTGCTGCGCGGCAAAAGTTTGACAGCGATGCCTTTTGCGATGCGCGGCTTCACGTCACGCGACTCGGAATGGCTGGATCACACCAGCTCTGACTATGACCGAAAAATTCTCGCCGCCGCGCTTCTGATCCCAATCACGGACCTCGGCTTAAAAGCACTCCGCGACCAAGTTCTCCGTCAAAAATCTGATTCTTGAATTCATCTCACCACTAACCATTTTCCCATAAAAATATAATACCATGTCCATTGACTACACTGCACTGAAGAACCAGCCGCGCCTGCTGCTCGAAGCCACACTCAAACCTCTCCAAGGAGAACGATTCCAAGCCACCGGCTTCGCCGACTTGGGTGCGGCACTTTACACTCTGCCGGATGGCACCAAGAAGCTTTTGGTTGAATCTGCTCAATCCGTCGCCAACCGTTTGGAAATGGCGATTTGGGATGATGCAAATGACCAACTCATTTCTGAAATGAGTGGCCTTGCCTACATCCAAGTAACTAAGGACGGCAAGAATTTCACAAATTCAATTCTCGAAGCGCACCGAATCAATTCACCGTATATCCTTGAGGGTAAGGACAAGGCTGTTTTTAGCCAATTGAAAAAAGAGGCTGCCGGTTTCGAGATAGGTCCGGTCAATCTCCGTGACCTCTCAAAGCTGATCTTCAAGTATGATCCAAACGCCATTCTTCATGGGGTCTTCTTGGCGAAGAAAGAACTCGCAGGCGGAAGGCTTCGCCTTGCTCGCGCAGTGAGCGGCTTTATTGAAGCAACAGATGTATGTATCGCCGAAAGTGGAGGCGTCAAAAACGACAGAGTGAATCCATCCGGCGAGGCAAAGCAGGGCTTCGGAAATGTCCCGTTCCATCGCACAGAGTTTACTGCGGGAGAGATGAAGGCCTTTTTCAACCTCGATCTCTCGCTTCTTCGCGGATACGGCCTCGGTGAAGATGCTACAAATTTACTCATCAATCTCGCCCTTTTCAAAATCCGTCGCTTCCTCGCGACTGGCCTCCGTCTTCGCAGCGCATGTGATTTGGAGATCGTTGGAGATCTAGCAGTCACTAAGCCTGCAGAATTCGTGATCCCTACCGAAAAAGAGCTACTCTCAGAATGCACGCGGCTAATTGGAGTTTGTAAATCGCTATTCCCAGCAACTGCCATCACGGAAGTGAAGTGGGAAGAAGATAAGACGAAGAAGAAGCAAACTGCCAGTGACGAAGAATCAACCGAGGACGATTCATGACCACCATCTCCATCAAATTTCTCACCGGGAGGTTCCATGCTACCCAGTGGGGAAGACATGTGAATGAGGGCGTGCCGGAGTGGCCACCTTCGCCATGGCGGATTCTTCGGAGTCTGATCGCGACGTGGAAGGTAAAGTGTCCCGAACTCGGAGATCCATTGGCCGAATGCATACTCCGCAAACTCTCTGATCTGCCCGACTTCGGCTTACCGCAGGCCACCGTTTCGCATACTCGCCACTACATGCCTTGGGATAAAAATTACGCGGGGCATACGACTCTGGTCTTCGATACTTTTGTCGCAGCAGCGAAAAGTTCGGAAGTTCTCGTTTGTTGGCCAGATGCCAACCTAGCAGAAGACGAGTATTCCGCGTTGGCAGAATGGCTGCAGCATGTCGGCTATCTTGGCCGAGCTGAATCTTGGTGTGAAATGCGACTTCTGAATGAAGACGAAGCCATAAGGCGGCTATCAGAAATTAATTGCCGTCAGCTTGGCACACGCAGTCCCGAAAAGAATACCGAGATTGTCCGCGTGCATTGTCCCGATCCGGCAACCGCATTTTCGTCAATCAAAGCAATCAAGAAACCATCCACCAAGTTCGCTGACTACGATCCGGACTGGAGAATTTGTGGCGAAACACTTTGGTTACATTCCGAGAAGTGGGCCGAAGCCCCGGGTAGCCGCTGGGTCCGCTATACGAGACCAACAGATTGTTTCAAGATAAGTGCTGCTCCACGACGAGCCAGTAAGCCGGGCACTCGTCCCCAAGTGATCCGCTTCGCCTTGGATTCTTCCGTTCTACCGCTCGTGACCGAGACCTTGGCGGTGGCAGAAGCTGCAA
>JAYWDF010000216.1:0-2254 GCA_043779985.1 Akkermansiaceae bacterium
GCGGTGGCCTTGCTGAGCAGAGTGGCGATGGGGTGCTGCGGGTGCACGAAGCCGACCAAGCCGGCCTCCTTCAAGGGATTGATCGACACCACCTTCGCCCCCCTCGCCACGGCGGCCTGCAGCGTGCCGAGCATCCTCGGATGATTGGTGCCGGGGTTCTGGCCGACGCAGAGGATGGTATCCGCCTCGAGGAAATCCTCGAGCGTGACGGTCCCCTTGCCGATGCCGATGGCCTCCTTCATCGCCAGACCACTGGACTCGTGGCACATGTTGGAACAATCCGGCAGATTGTTGGTGCCGTAGCTGCGGACGAACAATTGATAGAGAAAGGCAGCTTCGTTGCTGGCGCGGCCGGAGGTATAGAAAACCGCCTCGTCCGGGGACGGCAGGGATTTCAGGTGCTTGGCGACGATGACAAAGGCATCCTCCCACGAGACCGTCTGATAGTGTGTGGCACCCTGACGGAGAATCGTCGGCATCGCGATGCGCCCCTGCCGATCGTGCCAGAGGTCGCTTTGCGCGCTGAGCTCCGCAATGGAATGCTTGGCGAAAAATTCCGCATCGGCCAGCGTGCGGGTGGCTTCGGAGGCGAGGGCCTTGGCGCCGTTTTCACAAAACTCGGCGAAGGAGCGGTCGCCATCCGGATCCGGCCAAGCACAACTCGGGCAGTCGAAGCCGCCCGCCTGGTTCATTTCGAGAAGGCCGCGAATGCCGCGAAATGGACCGGCCTCGCGCAGGATATGTTGGACGGCGGAAGTGACGGCGGGGATACCGGCAGCCCACTCCTTGGGACCGGTATGGTGGATTTTTTCGTCATCACTCATGCGCTTCAAACAGAACCCGGGAGGGCGATTTTTCAAGGCAAAATCAATTGTGACTTGGCAAAACAAGTGCTTTGCGGTGTCGTCCTGTCGCTCCAAAATTCCCCTTTGCAATGCGTCATCGTCTCTTCACCTCGATCTGTGCCTGGCTTCCTGTTTTATGCATGACAGTGATCGCCAGCTCCTGCGGCGTTTTCCCGAGTGGCCAACCGCGCAAAGCCAAGCCGGTCCTTTACGAATGGAAGGACTCGGGCGGCCCCGATGAGGTGACGGTCCACATCGACCTAGCCGAACAAATCGCCACCTACAAGCGCGGCAAACAACTCATCGGTTGGTCTTTTGTATCCACCGGCAAGGAAGGGCACGCGACGCGTCCGGGGACTTATGCCATCATGGAGAAGCTGCCGCTGAAGGTATCTAACCGCTATGGCTGGATCTCCGATGCGTCGGGCAAGGTCACCAATGGCGACGCCACACCACTCACATCGATCCCTCCGGGCGACCACTACACCGGAGCGCCAATGCATTTCTGGATGCGGGTCACTTCCTATGGGGTGGGCATGCACGGCGGTGAAATCCCCCGGCCCGGCGAGGCTGCGTCTCATGGGTGCATCCGGCTGCCCAAGGATTTCGTCCCCCTGCTATACGAAGTGACCAAGGTGGGGACTCCGGTCATCATCACCCGTGGCAAAGCCTGAGTTCATGGCCTGACTCCCACCCGGCCAAAGCGGACAGACGGGCTCGGAGTGAACTGATAGTCATCGATCACACACCGCTCCCAACCCGCCTCAGGTATTCCATCCGGAGGCGGCGCTGTCCCTGAGGATCGGTGATGAGGTGCACAAACGGCAAGCCCACTGTCGATCCTGCCGCGCCAAGAACTCGACCTGCATCCGAAGTCTGCAAATTGTGATTGAACGCGTACTCGATGAGCGCGGGGATCCCGTCGTGGTCGGGGTTTACGGTTGTGAAGTCCCCGCTCACCAAGTCGCTGGTGAACAGGACGTCCTCCTCCATGGCTTCGCTGACGCCATCTCCGTCCGCATCCTCAGTCCGGTCATCGATGAGGGGAATTACAAAATCCTGCTCGTAGTGGTTCTGTTGGTAGTCCGTCGCCATCCGTGTCGTACAGCGAGTCACTGGTCCCATGAAGTTGCTCCTCCTCGGATTCACTCAACCCATCGTGATTGGCGTCCTCGGTGCGGTCGTCCTGCATCGTGATGACAAACTCCCGCTCGATTGACTGGCTGCTCTGATCGGTCGCCCTGACGCGGATGGGATAGGACGCTTGTTTTTCAAAATTCAGAAACGGCCCGTCAGCCAGATTGGGCCCACAGTTGAGCCGCAACTGATTTCCGGAAATGTAGAAACCACGGTTAGCCGCCGAGCCAGCTCCACTGACAAGCGTGCAGAAATGACTGTCTCCCGCATCC
>JAYWDF010000217.1:0-2252 GCA_043779985.1 Akkermansiaceae bacterium
AACATGGCGTCCTGGCCATTGAGCAAATTTGCGAGGCAATCCACCGCATCGACGGTGGCGACACGGGTCATGACCCTCAGGATATATTTATCCGCCTCGCGGGAGGTGCCGCTGGCCTGCAGCGCGAGGACGAGCGATTTCGTGAGGGCAGCGGGATCCTCTTTTCCCGGGGCCGAGGCTTGATCGATGAGTTGGTTCAGCTCGAGCCTCGCCTTGTATTGCTCGTCGAGCGCCGGATTGTCGAACTTCGCGGCCACAGCGGTGATCGCTTCAAGTTCGATGGCTTGAACGTGAGTCGCCAGGGTGGCGGCAATGAATATTGAATGGTAAAATTTCATGATCATGTCCTCAAGATAGATTAGACCGGAAGGGCGTAAGGCGCGCGGCGGGGGCGATCCATCATGCGACTCGCCACCGGATCACCGACGATCTGTTCGGCAACCGGATCCCAGCGGACCGGGCGGCCGAGACGCTCGGCAATTCCACTCAGGTGGCAGATCGTCGCGGTGCGATGACCGATGCCAACGTGGCAGATCGGTTGTTGGCGGGTCTTGATGGAGTTGAGCCAGTCCATCCGGTGGTCCTTCGAGTCGTAGAGCCGGACATCGCCAGACTTAAGCACGACGTTCTTCAGTCCTGCGGGATCGGTTTCAAACTTGTCTCCACGGCTGACGCGGACTTCCCCGTTCTCGCCGATGAAGCGGATCATCGCGCCCTTGTCGTCGCCGTCGCGGATGACCTTCGGCCCCTTGGCGTAGCTGTGGAATTGATTGCTGCCACCTTCAAAGCCTTTCGGGACAAACAAGTCCGGCCCGGATTCATCCATGCCAAGCGCCCATTGGACGATGTCGAAATGGTGGGCGCCCCAGTCACCATTCTTGCGAGAGCCGTATTCCCAGAACATACGCCAGCCCCCGCCGTAGTCGCCTTTGATACGCTTGGAATTGTAAGGCTCCCAAGGTGCGGGGCCGAGCCAGCGGTCGTAGTCCAGCCCGTCGGGAATGGGTTCTTCCGCGAATTGGGTGGCCTGCGGAAAGTCACCAAGCCGACAAACGATTGTGTGAACATTGCCGATATAACCGTTGCGCACGAGTTCGGCGGCTTTGCGAAATGTGTTGTCAGAACGCTGCTGCGACCCCACCTGCAGGACCCGACCATACCGTTCTGCGGCTCGCCGCATCGCCTTCCCTTCCTCAATGGTCAACGACATCGGCTTTTCGACATAGACATCCTTTCCACTTCGCATGGCTTCGATCGAAATCGCCGCATGCCAGTGATCGGGCGTGGAGACCACCACCGCATCGATGTCCGGGCGGGCGCAAAGTTCGCGATAATCCAAGATGGCCTCGCAGGTGGTCCCCTTCGCTTTGGCTTCAGCCATAGCCTTGTCGAGAGTGTCCCGGTTCACATCACAGAGCGCCACCACCTGAGTCGCGCTTTGGGTGAGACAAAATCCGCGGTGGCCGGCGGAAATAAGGCCGTTCCCGACGATGCCGATGTTGATGCGGCTGTTCGGCGCGACATTTCCTGCGCGACCTAGGACCCGTGAGGAGAGAAACACCGGGGCGCTTGCGGTGATGATGGTGGCGAGGCCGCCCTTGAGAATCGTCCTGCGAGAAAATGAATTTACGGATGTGATCATCAGCGGAGGTGGGGATGGCGTGTGATTGGACTGGCGGGGTCGGAATCGCCCCCATTCCACTTCCCTGCAAATTCGGAATCCAGAGCGAAGGCATTTCATATACGCTCGCAGGGCGAGCGTCTTACAATCTAAAAGGGTATTATTTCGCGCCCCGCGAACTCCGCGGGCACGGTAGATGAACTGGACATGTGCGGTGGTTGTTTCATGCTCACCGCATGCCTTCCGTCCACGTCGATCTCGCCGAACGCGCCTACAACGTCCTCGTCGAGCCGGGCCTGTTGAACCAAGCGGGTGAAGCGATCAAAAAAGCCGGCATCTCGGGCTTGCGCGTCGCGATCATCAGCGACGAGACCGTGGCTCGATTTCACGCAGGTGGCTTGATGGAGTCCCTCGATACCGCAGGATTCCGCCCGACGCTGCACACCGTGGCCGCCGGCGAGGCCTCCAAGTCCATGACCCAGGCGGAAACGCTCTGCCGCGAAATGATCCGCGCCGGACATGACCGCAAATCAATGGTCGTCGCCCTCGGTGGCGGGGTGGTCGGGGATCTGGCAGGCTTCGTGGCCGCCATTTTCTTTCGGGGCATTCCCTTCATCCAGGTGCCGACGAC
>JAYWDF010000218.1:0-2252 GCA_043779985.1 Akkermansiaceae bacterium
GTGATACCCTTCCAACGTGCGAAAGCATAAAGGGGATACCAGTTGTGATTGCAGAGGTAATTGATCGCTGCAGGGCGGTCAACGCACTGTTCGCTGCCGACGACCTCCCTCAAGAGCGTCCATGGGGCCGGGGGAAACTGGGCGTTTTGATTCATACCAAACCGGAAACGGAAGTGATTCTCGAACACTCGACGTCTCTATCATCGAGGACCCACCTCAACCCTATCGGCTCCGGAGCATCGGAAAATCGTTAGCTGGAATATCACGACCGTCCCAAGATCCGCAAAGTTGCAGCTTGATCGTCCCGCAACAACGTGGCATTCCCCGATTCATTCGGATAGTTCCACGGCAGAACCTATTGGACGAAGGTCCGCAGCGACCGGCCAAGCCACGACGGATGCGGGTAGATCGGGTCAAGAGATAGAAATTCGTCCCTCGTCTTCAGGACCCGTGGACGGGCTTCCAGGTGGCGTTCTCCTTTGAAGAGGCAACGGCGGCTTCGATGAAGGCCATGCCTTCCACGCCGTCGTCGACCGTCGGAAAATCGTAGCCCTCGGGGCGCGGATAGGTGCCGGCCAAGTGGTCGCCAATCGCTTCCGCGGCAGCCAGATAGACGTTGGCGAAGGCTTCGATGAATGCTTCCGGATGGCCGAACGGGAGGCGCGTGTATTTCGTCGCGGCCGGGCCGTTGTAGCTATTTCCCCTCCGCCAGACTTGGCGCGGTGCATCCGCGAATTTCACGGTTAGCTCGTTAGGATGTTCCTGGTGCCACTCGATGGAGGCCTCCGTGCCGTAAACCCGGATGTTGAGATTGTTTTCATCGCCCGTGGAAATCTGTGAGGCGAAGAGCACGCCCCGCGCGCCACCTTGGTAACGGACGAGCATGCTGCCGTCATCATCAAGCTTGCCGCCGGGAATGAAAGTATTGAGATCTGCGGCGACTTGTTCCAGCTCAAGGCCGGTGATATAGCGGGCAAGATTTTCCGCGTGGGAGCCGATATCGCCGATGCAGTTGGAAACCCCTGCGACGCTGGGGTCCATGCGCCAGTTGGAAATCGCCCCGTCCGCCTGCTCCTTGAGCGCGCCGATCGCATAGCCCTGCGGATATTCGGCGACGACTTTGAGAATGCGACCGAGCTTACCGGCCTTCACCATGGCCTTAGCTTCCTTCACCATCGGGTAGCCGGTGTAGTTGTGGGTGAGGGCGAAGACGAGTCCGGATTGATCGACAAGCTGCTTGAGCGTCTTGGCTTCCGCCAGAGAGAACGCCATCGGCTTCTCGCAGACGATGTGAATCCCCGCTTCGAGGAACGCTTTCGCGACCGGGTAGTGGAGGTCATTGCGGGCGACGATGGTCACGAAGTCGATTCGCTCCCCTACCGGCAGCGCGGCCTCGGCCTTCGCCATTTCCGCATACGAGGCATAGACCCGCGAGGGATCGAGAAAGAAGTCTTCGCCCGAGAGTTTGGACTTCTCAGGATTCGAAGAGAAGCAACCGGCGACAAGCTCAATCTTGCCATCGAGGTTTGCAGCCATGCGATGGACCGCGCCAATGAAGGCTCCGCGTCCGCCGCCCACCATGCCCATGCGCAGTTTGCGATTCATTTGATAGATATATTAGATGGAAACCGGCTTACCAGTGCCGGCGGATTGATAGATCGCATCGATGATCCGCATCAGTCTCAGCGCCTGGAGCGGCGTGTTGAGTGGCTCGGCACGCCCTTCGACGGTCTCGATGAAGTTGCGGGCGGAGTTGCTGCGTCCCATGTCCTCGCAGGTAGGCACCACGATGCAGCGGTTGACGCTGTTCCCGTTTTCCTGAACGTAGAGCTCGCAGGTGTCGATGGCGGCGTCATCCTGTCCGTCACGGCCGAACAAGCGCTCCACCTTGCCACCGGCACCAGTGCCTTGGAAGACGACGGAGACTTCCTCGCGCTTGACCATTTCCGCCCAGGAAACCTGGAGGGAGAGAACCTGGCCGGTCTTGAAGGTGACGAATCCGTGGGCGGCGGCCTCGACGTTGTTGATTCCATCGGTGCGGTCGGGAATGCCCCACGGGCCTTTGAATGCCTTGTCGGTGATGAAAGTGTCGAAGGTGTTCGCCAGGACATGGGCAGGCTCGGGATAGCCCATGAAATAGAGGGCGAGGTCGATCATGTGCAGCAGGTCGATGACCGGACCACCGCCGGAAAGCTCCTTGGTGGTGAACCAACCGCCGAAGCCGGGGATGCCGGTGCGGCGGATCCACTTGG
>JAYWDF010000219.1:0-2249 GCA_043779985.1 Akkermansiaceae bacterium
CCCGCCCGCTTGGTATGATTTCCTGCTCCGCGAGGATGCCGCCCACGCTCCGTTGTTGGCCACGGATGGCATGATGTCGAAGGAGCGTCCGTTCGCACCTTATCCCCAGTTGCGTTCCGTGAAAAAGACAGCTTTCCCGGCGAGCGCGCCGCGTCGTGAATTCCGGCTGACCCTTGACGAAGACATGAAACGCTATGTCTGGATGATCAATAACAAGCCCATCCAGCCCGGCGACGAAATCCGCATCCGCGAGGGCGAGGTGGTGCGATTCATCATGATCAACCGCACGATGATGCATCACCCGATGCACCTGCACGGGCACTTCTTCCGCGTGATCAATGGCCAGCGTGACTACTCGCCGCTCAAGCACACGGTGGATGTCGAGCCGATGTCCACGACGGTCATCGAGTTCATGGCCAACGAACCGGGCGACTGGTTTTTCCATTGTCACCTGCTCTATCACATGATGAGCGGCATGGCCCGCATCGTCGAATACGAGGGCTTCACCCCGGATCCAGCCACCCAGGCGGTCAGGAATGAAATTTATGATGAAGCCAGTCCGGTGTTTTTCTATGGTCATGCGGACCTGCTGAGCAACATGGCGCAGGGCGACCTGACGGTTTCGAGCCTGCTCAATGTCTTCTCCCTGGGGTGGGAGGCCGGTTGGAACAGAGTCGAGGGCACCGACTGGGAAGGCGAACTCACTTACGGCCGTTACCTCAACCGGTTCACCACTGTCTTTGCCGGGGTTTATGCCGAGGGCAATGATTTCACGGCTGAAGATGAACGCCTCATCGCTGGCATCCACTACCTGCTTCCGGGAAATCTCCTGTCCACCGCCTGGATCGATTCCGACGGCGGGGCGCGGATCAAAGTAATGCGCGAACTCATGCTCACTCCACGGATCGGCATCTTCGGCCACGTGGAATACGACACCCGCGAGCAATGGTCCTATCAGGCCGGGCTCAGGTACACACTCACCCAATCTGTCTCCGCCACCGCCCTGTGGGATTCGGACTATGGTGTCGGCGCGGGCGTTTCCGTGCGTTTTTAACGTTCAATATTAAACCTAAATTCCGTATTGCGCCAATGATAAATGACACCGAAGGGGGTGAGCTATTCACGATGAGTCGAAAATCTCGCTGGCTGGCTGAGTGGCGTCAATCCGCGGGAAAACCCGTGTTTTACCACGTGATTTCGCGGGTGGTGGACCCACGATTCATGCTCGGGGTGGCCGAAAAGGAAAAATTCCGTGTGCTGATGCGCGTGCAGGAGAAATTCACCGGCTGCCGGGTCGCTTCCTACTGCCTGATGGACAATCACTTCCATCTCTTGCTGGAAGTCCCGCCGATGGCGGATGGCGGGCTTTCGGATGAGGTGCTTTTAAAGCGGTTGGCGGCAATTTACAGCGAGGCTTACCTGGCCGCAGTGGCGCAGGAATTGGCGGACGCCCGGATGGCCATTTATGTAGACGAGTCCGGGCCGGACGAGGCGTTGAATGCCATTCGGAAACGGTTCACTTACCGGATGCATGATCTGGGGGAGTTCATGAAGGGACTCTTGCAGCGCTATACGCAGTGGCACAATCGGACTCATTCGCGAACAGGTCGTCTCTGGGAAGATCGTTTCAAAAGCCTGATCGTGGAAGACGGGGTGGCCGCCAAGACCATTTCCGCCTATATCGACTTGAATCCCGTGCGGGCCGGGATGGTCAAGGATCCGGCTGATTACCGCTGGAGCAGCTATGGTGAGGCGATGGGCGGCGGTTCAAAAGGCGGTGGAAAAACCGCGCGGGCTCGATTGGTGCGGGCCATGCGCGCCCATCACGGCGTGGTCGCGGACCCAGACTTGTGGACTGACGGCGTATCGCGTGAATACCGGAAACTGTTGATGGCTGGAGCGGTTGGAAAATTTTCGGAAAGTGGGAGTCGGGATGGCAAGGTGGTCACAAAGACCCTGCGTAAAGGAATTTCGAAAGCGGAGGCGGAGCGCGAAAAGGATTGCGAGATCGCTCTCGGGAAAATGCTGCGTTGCCGGGTCCGCTATTTCACCGACGGCGCAGTCATCGGTAGCCGGGGGTTCGTGGACGAGGCGTTTACCAAATCCCGGGAGCGATTCGGAACCAAGCGCAAATCAGGATCTAGACGGCTGAAAGGGAATGCTTCCCCCGCGAATGGGATTTTGTGGAGTCTGAGGGATCTTCGGAAGGGTGTGGCCTGAATGGGGTTTCCCGCTGGATACCAGTCTAA
>JAYWDF010000220.1:0-6682 GCA_043779985.1 Akkermansiaceae bacterium
AGAGTTTCGGAAATTATTTTTGGCAAGGGGTCTAACCGGGGTGCGACGGTGTTGGTCACTCCACATTTTCTACACTAACATCGACTTTTCCTCATGCCACATCGTGCGATTGCTGCATCCGCGAAATCTTCGGGAGTGATCGGAATTGCGGGCTGGTAACCGATCGCGATGAGCGCGTGAAGCGCTCGTATCCGTGAGCGTTTACGGCGAGCCCGCCAACGACAAGCTAACGGATTTCTGCCGCTTTCAATGCTTCGGCAATCGCTACGACGCTGCGAACGTCCGTAATTGAAATAGTCGCTGAAACGCCGGGAACTGAAAGCTAAAAGATGCGGACCGCGGTCCACGATTTCAGTTTTTCAGCGTTTCAGTTTTCAGCATTTACCTTCAAATGATCATTCCCGCGGCGACGGTTTCGTTGGTGCCGGGATCGATGAGAATGAACGAACCGGTCGAGCGATTGCGGCGGTAGGAGTCGTGGATGAGCGGCACGGCGGTGCGCAGTGAGATGCGGCCGATGTCGTTCATGGCGAAGCTGTCGACGCCTTCGATTTTGTGCAAGGTGTTGATATCCACATGGTATTTCACATCCTGGATGATCGCTTTGGTTTCCTGGGTGGTGTGGCGGATCACCAGCTTGGCCTTGGGTGGCATCGGTTTGTTGGAGAACCAGCAGATCATGGCCTCGATGTCTTGTGAGACTTCGGGAGGATTGTTAGTCTTCACCAGGGTGTCGCCGCGCGAGATGTCGATTTCCTCGGTGAGGGTGATGCAGACCGACTGCGGGGCGAAGGCTTCTTCTAACTCACCATCCGGACTGTGGATCGCTTTGACCCGGGTCTTGAAGCCGGAAGGTAGCACGGTGACTTCATCGCCCGGCTTGAAAACCCCACCGGCGACCCGTCCGGCGTAGCCGCGGAAGTCGTGCCACTCGTCGCTCATCGGGCGGATGACCCACTGCACCGGGAAGCGGGCATCGATGTGATTTTCCTCGCCGCCGACGTAGACGTGCTCGAGGTGATAGAGGAACGTCGGGCCTTGATACCACGGCATGTGCTCGGATTTCTCTACGACGTTGTCGCCGTTGAGAGCGGAGATCGGGATGTCGGTGATCTCGACGATATTGTCGAGGCGCGAGGCGAAATCGCGGAAATCCTGGACGATTTTGGTGTAAACCTCTTCGGAATAATCGACGAGGTCCATCTTGTTCACGGCGACGACCAGGTGCTGGATGCGGAGCAGGTTGGCGATGAAGCTGTGGCGTTTGGTTTGCTCGATCACGCCCTTGCGCGCGTCGATGAGGATGATGGCGAGGTTCGCGGTGGAGGCCCCGGTCACCATGTTACGGGTGTATTGGGTGTGGCCCGGTGTGTCGGCGATGATGAACTTCCGCTTCGGGGTGGCGAAGTAGCGGTAAGCAACGTCGATGGTGATGCCCTGCTCGCGCTCTGCCTTCAAGCCATCGGTGAGGAGAGCGAGATTGACGTTCTCATCGCCGCGGCGGCGTGAGGATTCTTCCATGGCTTCGAGTTGGTCCTCGAAGATGGATTTGGAATCATAGAGAAGGCGACCGATGAGAGTGGATTTTCCGTCATCGACGGAGCCGGCTGTGGTGAAACGTAGTAGGTCCATGGTTGGGTAAAAGCTGAAATGCTGAAAAACTGAAAAGCTGAAAAGCTGAAATTGAGAGGTGGAAAACGAGTTTGGGTTTAGCGGGCTGCCAGCGCGAGGGCGGCTTGCCACTGGGGTTGCAGGCCGAGGGATTGGATGTAGGTATCCAGGAATTCGCGGTCGAGTTCCTGTTGTTCGATCATGCCGGCGATGTCGCGGAGGTGGCGTCGGTGCCCGGATTCTCGATAGAAATCGAGTTTGTGGAGAACGACGTATTCGGGGGGCGCGACTGTGATTTCGCAGGTGCTCGTTTTGACGCGGCGGGTATGTGCAAGCGCCCAGGGAAGGGTTGGATGATTGCGTGAAAGGTAGATGTCCGCTTTGAGTCCGGTGTGGTGATGGATGATGTTGAAGTGGCCGTGTGCTTCGCGGCGGGATTCGATGGCTACCACATCGGAAGGCGGAAGGTAGAAGTCGTCTTCGGAAAAGAGTTGGGGAAGGAGTGGGATTTGTTCGGGCTCAAGCAACACGACCAGATCGATGTCGAGGGTGTTGCGCGGCTCGCCGTAGATGGAACTCGCAACTGATCCGGTGATCATGTAGTTGATTCCCGCTGATTCGAGCGGGGCTACAAACAGTGAGATGAAATCAGGGTCTTGCATGGAGCCAGATGCGGGCGAGTTCTTTTTCGACTTCCTCGGTGGATGCTTGCGGATGGCGGAGACGGATTCCAATACGTTTCAGTTCGCGGGCTTGGCGGACAGTGGCGGCGAGAAGGTTGTATTTCTCCGATCCGGTCATTGCTTTCCAGATTGCAGTTTGTTTGGGATCGGGGAGGGACATTGTTTGGGTAGATGCTGAGATTTTGAAATGCTTAAAGGCTCAGAGAAGATGCAGCTGCGGGAAAGGATGACTGAATGACTCTGAATTTCAGATTTTCAGCGTTTCAGCGTTTCAGCGTTTCAGCGTTTACCATCAGAAGTATCCTTCTTTTTTCCGGTCTTCCATCGCGGTTTCCGAGCGCTTGTCGTCGGAGCGGGTGCCGCGCTCGGTCTGGCGGGCGGCGGCGACTTCGGCGATGACCTCGTCAAGATTTGCTGCGGTGGATTCCACGGCCCCGGTGCAGGTGGCATCGCCGATGGTGCGGAAGCGGACGATCTTGCGGGTGACCGGTTCGTGGTCCTGGGGCTTGAGGAATTCCGTGACGGCGAGGAGGGAGCCGTTGCGCTCGAAGATGTCGCGCTCGTGGGTGAAGTAGATGGAAGGCAGCGGGATTTTCTCGCGCTTGATATACATCCAGATGTCCATCTCGGTGAAGTTAGAGAGGGGGAAGACCCGGAAGTGTTCGCCGGGATTCTTGCGGCCGTTGAAGAGGTTCCAGAGCTCGGGGCGCTGGTTCTTCGGGTCCCACTGGCCGAAGTCGTCACGGTGGGAAAAGAAGCGCTCCTTGGCGCGGGCCTTTTCCTCGTCGCGGCGGCCCCCACCGAGGCAGGCATCGTATTGATTCTTCTCGATGGTATCGAGCAGGGTGACGGTCTGAAGCTTGTTGCGCGATGCGTTAGGACCTTTTTCCTCGACCACGCGACCGCTGTCGATGGATTCCTGGACCGAGCCGACAACAAGCGATGCCCGGATGAGCTCCACGAATTCATCGCGGTATGTCATGGTTTCTTCGAAGTTGTGGCCGGTGTCGATGTGAACGAGTGGGAACGGCATCCGTGCCGGCCAGAAGGCCTTGCGGGCAAGCCACGCCATGACGATGGAGTCCTTGCCACCGGAGAAAAGCAGAGCCGGATTTTCAAATTGGGCGGCGGTTTCGCGAAGGATGAAAATGGCTTCGGCTTCGAGTTGGTCGAGCTGGCTGAGTTGGTAATTGGGCATGGTCTGGGTGGATTCTGAAGGTTGGAAACTGGAATGAAAAGAGAAGGGGTGGCAACGCCGCGTGGGAATGAGGTAGGTCCCAACGCTGGTGAGGTCAAGACATAATTACTAAGTTGAGTTGTTTTGTAATGTATGGAATGCCGGATCCGAAAGCGGCCGGATTTAACAAAAAAGCCGAAGCCCGGGGACTTCAGCTTTTTGCAGCAGACGCTCCTTCGAAGACCGATTACTTACACCAAGGGCCTGCGAATCGCGATTTTCTCGCGGATGGCCTCCAAGAGTTCGAACGCGGCGTCCTCAATGGTGGTGGTTTCGGTGTCGAGAATGAGATCCGCGTTGTTCGGAGGTTCGAATGAACCGTCTTTTCCTGTGAAATGGGCGATTTCTCCGCGGGCCGCTTTGGCGTAGAGGCCTTTCACATCGCGTTGCTCGCAGGCTTCGTAACTCGCTTTTACATAGACTTCGAAGAGGTCTGCACCGAGGAGGCCCCGGGCGAGATCGCGCAGTTCGCCGCGCGGCGTGATCGCTGACACAAAGGTGATGATCCCCTGAGAGACAAAGACCTTCGCGACCTCCGAAATACGACGGATGTTTTCCAATCGATCTTCGTCCGTGAATCCAAGGTTCGCGTTCAGCCCGGTGCGTAGGTTATCGCCGTCGAGGATGGTGGTGAATCGGCCCTGCTGGTGCAGAACGCGCTCGGCGGCATTGGCGATCGTGGATTTACCCGAGCCGGATAGGCCGCAAAGCCAAACGACGATTCCACGCTGGCCGAGAAGGTTCTCTTTGTCCTGACGGTGAAGGAAACGGTGGAATTCGGGATGGATGTTCATTGGGGTAAATGCTGAAACGCTGAAAACTGAAATGCTGAAAGGAGACGGGTGAATAAATGCTGAAACGTTGAAAACTGAAATACTGAAAGGAGGCGGGGGAATAAATGCTGAAATGCTGAAATGCTGAAAGCAGAGGAGGCAGAGCTGAAGGGAAGCGCAAAGCACTAACTATTATTTCAGCCTTTCACCCTTTCAGAATTTCAGCTTTTACCCCTCCAGGTTTTTTCGAACCTTTGAAACGATGGTGGTGAAGATCGCGATCACTTCGCCGGATTCACGGTGAATGGTGGCGAGTTCCGGATCATGGACGTTGCAATCATCAGTTAGGAGCTCGATCCAGAGTTGGGTTTCGTCCGCCTCTTGGAGGAGGCAATCCAGCTTCGAACGAAATTCAGAATCCGAGCGCGCTCTGGAGGCTTCTCTTGCGTGCGATGCGACGGAAGTTCCTGACCGGATCATCTGCTTGCCTAAAATGGCAACCTCCTCCCGGCCTTTCGGCAAACGAATTCACAAACGAATAACCGCCGAGGCAAATCCCTTGGCCCTGGCCCGCAGATCCACGGATAAACGCATGGAGGTAGATGCTGAAATACTAAAAGGAGACGAGGCTGAATGGAAATGCAAACCACTTGCTATTATTTTAGCTTTTCAGCTTTTCAGAATTTCAGCGTTTACCCCTCAGATCCCCTTGCCGATGACGAACACGTCGAACCCGTGGGCCTTCAGCGTGTCGGAATTGAGGATCGCGCGCCCGTCGAAGACGAAGGCGGGCTTGAGCATGAGGTCGTAGAGTCGCGGCAGATCGAGATCGCGAAACTCGTCCCACTCGGTGAGCGTGGCGAGCGCGTGGGCTCCCTTGGCCGCCTCGTAGGAGTTGGTGCAGATTTCGACATTCGAGGCAATGAGTTCGGCGGAGATGCCGGCGGATAACAGGTCTTGTTCGATAGTCTCCGGACCGACCCGGGGATCATAAATGGCGAGGTGGGCCCGCTCGAGCAGGAGGTCGCGACAGACTTGGATGGCGGGTGATTCGCGGGTGTCGTTCGTGTCCTTTTTGAAAGCAAACCCGAGAATGCCGATGCGCTTGCCGTTGACGGTGTTATACAGCGTGCGGACGATGGTCTCGACGAAGCGGGTTTTCTGCCAGTCGTTGAGATGCACAACCTGGCGCCAGTATTCGGCGACGTGGGGGAGATTGAAGGAATCGCAGAGGTAGACGAGATTCAGGATGTCCTTTTGGAAGCATGAGCCGCCGAAGCCGACGGAGGCTTTCAGGAATTTGGGACCGATCCGTGAATCCATGCCGATGGCCAGAGCGACTTCGTCCACGTCTGCGCCAGTCGCTTCGCAGAGGGCTGAAATCGAGTTGATCGATGAGATCCGCTGGGCGAGGAAGGCGTTGGCAACGAGCTTGGAAAGTTCCGACGACCACAGGTTAGTGGTGAGGATGCGCTCGCGGGGAATCCACTTGGCGTAGACTGAAGCAAGCGCTTCGACCGCGGCATTTCCCTCGGGAGTGGTCTCGCCGCCGATGAGGATCCGGTCCGGGCACTCGAGGTCTTCGACGGCGGTGCCTTCTGCGAGGAATTCTGGGTTGGAGAGAACTTGGAAGGTGGCCCCATGGGGTGAATTCGCGGCAAGGATCGATTTGATTGCGGTCGCGGTTTTTACCGGAATCGTGCTCTTCTCGACGATGATTTTATGCCCCTCGGAGACCTCGGCGATCAGGCGGGCGGCAGATTCGATGTAGCGCAAGTCGGCCGCGCGCCCGGCCCCTATGCCGTAGGACTTGGTGGGGGTGCCGACGGAGACGAAGATCAGATCCGCCGCGGCGATGGCACTGCGGATATCGGTGGTGAAGTGGAGGTTGCGGCCAATCGCGGAGGCGACGATCGCATCCAAGCCCGGCTCGTAAATCGGCAGCGTGTCGGAGTTCCACGCAGCGATGCGTTTTTCGTTCATGTCGGCCACGGTGACCTGGATCTCAGGGCATTTCGCTGCGATCATGGCCATGGTCGGACCGCCGACGTAGCCGGCGCCGAGGCAGCAGATGGATTTGATAGGCATAGGTATTATTGGTTGGGTGTTTGTGGGAAAAGTCGATCGCGGAGAAGGTGATAGAGGAAAAGCGAATTGTAAGTGAAGTAGCGCCTGAAAAGCCGGCGCGGCTCCATGGCTACCCGGTAGGCCCATTCCAGACCGTAGCGCTGGATGAGCGCTGGGGCCTGGCGGACTTCACCGGCGTGGAAGGCGAAGGCCGCGCCGATGCCGAAATAGACTCCCGGCGGGAGGCGCTGCTTGTTCGTGGCGATCCAGTGCTCCTGCTTCGGGCAGCCGAGGCCGACCCAGATGAGGTT
>JAYWDF010000221.1:0-6678 GCA_043779985.1 Akkermansiaceae bacterium
ACCAGGCTACCTAACAAAATTTGGCCCCAGTCGGCCGCGATCACCGATAGATCGATCAACAATCCCACCGAGATGAAGAAAATCGCTAGAAACAAATCCTTGAACGGCAGGATGTCCGAGAGAATCCGGTGGCTGTAAATCGACTCGCTCACCACCAGGCCCGCCGCGAAGGCGCCCAGCGCGAGGGATAAATTCAAGGCTCCACCGGCGAAGGCGACCCCCGCGCAAAGGCCGATCACCGTCAACGTGAATAACTCGCGACTGCGGGTGCGGGCGACCGCATGCAGCAGCGGCGTCAGGCCGAAGCGCCCCAGCAACCAGGCCCCTACAAGAAACAGTCCGCCCTTCAATAAAGCCGTGCCGATCTGCCCCGCGACCGACCCTTCTCCATGGCCGTAAAGCGCCGGCATCACGAGGAAAAAGACGATGACGAAAATATCCTGAAACAAGGCAATCCCCAGGCTGACCCGCCCCCCCGGACTGTTCTGCCGACCGAGGTCTTGGAACGACATCATTGAAACCGCCGTCGAACTCAGGGCGACCGCCGCCCCTAGCACGATGCTGTCCGCCACGGGAAAGCCCCATGAGGCCGCCAGCAATCCCACAATGCTCCCGGTGATGCCCACTTGCAGCCCGCCGCCGATCAGCGCGATGCGCCAGAGGTGCTTGAACTCACTGAGTGAAAATTCAATGCCCAAGGTAAACATCAGCAGAACCACGCCGATTTCCGCAAAATTGCTGATCACGGGATCGCCCTTGTCCAAGCCGGTCGCCCACAACAGCCCGAAATTTCCGATCAGCACCCCACTCAACAAATACCCGACCAGCAGACTTTGCTTGAACTTCACCAAGACCAGCGAAATCAAGACCGCGAGCACCAGAACCAAGGTCAACAAGGCAAACAGCGGCGAGATGTTCGCCACGCCGTTTGCCAGAAAGTACCAATTTGAGATCATCCCGCCCAGACTCCCGCTAAATCACCCGACCGCAAAGGACAAAACACCTCAGGCCGTTCTAACCGGATAGTCCACACCATCCGCCGCTTTAAAAAACAATTCGCCCGCACCCCGCTTCACATAGCCGAGCGCCCGGCGGACCCCATCGCCCGCTTCCGGGGATACACTGGTCACCGCCCCCGCCACTCCGCCGTCGGCGTTGACTAGCGGGCCTCGCGCGAGGGGGACTTCCGCGTCGAAAAGCAGCCGCGTAAGCCGCTTGTTGACCTTGCCCGCGGATTTGATGCGGGAAATCACCTCCTGCCCGATGTAGCAGCCCTTGTTGTAGGAAATATCCGTTTCCTCAAGCAACGCTTCGGGAGGCAACATGCCTTCCACGAGTTCCGGCCCCCAAACCGGCACCGCGTTGGCGATTCTCAACGCCTCCAACTGGCTCGGATCCCACACCGGGATCTCCGCCGGAAACTCAATCGCCTGACCGGCGGGGACCCACCAGTCCATCCCTGCGACGCCGAATCGGTTCGACGCCCGGGCGACCACTCCCGGCGGCGGCTCGGGCGCGGAACCGGTGAAATGCCAAAGCCCGTATTGTTTCGTTAGATCGGCAACATCCATATCGTCCGCGATGAGGTAGCGGGTCAACCTCGCTTCGAGGGACTCCGCCCACTCGGCGAGACCGGCGACCCAGAGCGCGCCATCCGCAGCCTCCGTGAGCGTCACCCTGAATTGCAATCGCCCCTTCGCATCCGTCACGCAGGAAGTCAGGGAAATCGTCCCCCCCGCCACCCGGCGCACGTCTTGAGTGAGTTGGCCATTAAGAAACCTCACCGCATCCGGCCCACGGAATTCCAGCAAGGCGGGGCTTCCCAGATCGATCCGTCGAGACTGGTTCACGCGTTTTGCAGATAGGGTTTCACGACCGCCGAGTAATCCAAGTCCCCCAGCCCCTCCGCATTGAGTTGCTCCATGCGTCTCGACACCGCGGCGATCGCCGGAGTTTCCACGCCTGCGGATTCCGCGAGGGCGAGCATGTAGCGACTGTCTTTCGTCATGTTAGATAGGGAAAAGTGCGTCTCGAAATTTCCGCTAGCCATGGTTGGTAATTTCATGCCGCTGAGCACGGAGGCACACGCGTTTTCGGCCACCGCATGGATCAGGCAATCGGCCGAGACCCCGTGGTGTGTGGCAATCGCCAGCGACTCCGCCATCGCCTGCACCGTGCAGGCCGAGATTAGATTCGTGGCCAACTTGACGACTGTCGCAGCACCGACTGCGCCGCAGTGGAGCTGACCTCTGCTAGTGACGTTGAGATACGGTGCGAGATCGTTTGCCAAGTGCGCATCACCGCCCGTGTAGTAGAGAAGTTGCCCGCTCGCCGAGGCCGCCTTGCTGCCGGTGAACGGCGTGTCCAGAAACCGGCAACCGTGCGCGAGACTGGTTTTTTCAAGCCACAAAGTTGTCTCCAGATCCAGAGTCGCATGATTGAGAATAACCTGACCTGGCCGCAGAAAACCCTCGATCCGCCCGACCACCTGGCGCACGGCGGGAGCGTCTTTCAAATAGATTGAAACGATCGCCGCAGCCTCAATCGCAGCCTCCGGCGTCGCGACCTCTCCGGACACCCCCTGGGGCGTGCGGTTCCAGCAAGCCACCTGCCATCCCGCATCCGCGAGACGGGCACAAGCGCGCGATCCGATGATGCCGAGCCCGAGGACCGCGACACGACATTCCGATAGAACGCTCATTGTTGCCGTTGCAATGCGAGCTCGACTAATTTCGCCGCCTGCTTGCGGATCTCAGCCATCAGTTCCGGCGTCGGCTCCTTGCCCACGTCAAGCACCATGGCGGTGCGAAGTCCGGCAAGAATATCCCGCATCCCAAGGTAGTTCGGACGCTCGGAAATCCTTGGCTCCAAGCCCCCTACCGACTCGGCATAGTAGTCCGCGATGTCTTCCCGCATCACCTTGCGGGCGCGCTCGATCGAAAACTGCTTGTCCACCGCGACCGTCGAGACCTCGAGCGCGCGGATCCATCCACCAAGCGAAATCAAGTGCGCCAAATCCGCATCCCGCAGGCTAACCAATTCGGTTTCCACGTCGTGCTGCGTCGCCGTGAGTTCCTTTTTCAACTGCGCCACATCCTTTTTCTTCGCACTATCGAGCAAACTCGCCGCATGCCGGTTCACCCGGTCACCAGCGCCGAGCGCTTTGCCATAGCGCGTCAAATCCTTGGCCAGATCCTCCACTTGGTCCAACTGCTCGGCCTGCACCACCAGGAATCCATCCGCGATCAAAAATCCCAATTCGATCGCAAGGTCCGCACGGTCCTGTGACATCCGGGCAGGCATCTTCCGCGCCACTTCCGCGATCGGTAACGGCATCAAAAACTGCAGGGTATCAAACAACTTGGAAATCGATGGTGCAGTGAATTCGTTCACCGCCAACTCTTCGCGCACATGGGGATCATCCAGCAGATCCTTCGGAATATTCCCCTTGGCATCCCCCTTCTCCTCTTCCGCGGCCAGGGGGAGCGCGAAGGCGACGATAGCCGCTAACAGCCAAGTGCTACTGAGTTTCATGTCGGCAGTCTGACATTGCCAATCTCGTACGGCAATCGACAAAATTCCCCCCTTGGGAATATGTTTTCATCCCCATGCGTGACTCGAAAAGCCCCTGAAAATTTGGGTTGCCAAGTGATTCGGGCTACCGCATTCTCTGCGCGTTGGAACGACGGAGCAGTGTTTCGCGTCGAATTTCCGAAATACTTCTTGGGTTGACGCCCACCTGCCCCGCCGGGCCTTGGTAGCTCTTTGAAGCGATACAAGTCGGTTTACGCACGGAATCGTCACTTCCCACCCGTTTCGCAGCCATGCAGGTGATCTCACCCGCATGCCCGCCCCAATCGCCTCACCCGAACCCCTATTTCCATTCCTCATGGCTGGTCACATCCCGTGGTCCACGGTCAATCCCATCCAAGCCCAAGTCGCTGCCACGCAAGGCCGGCGCGCCAGCAAGTGCGCGCATGAAACCGCCCGCACCGGAGGCGGCGACCCGACTCCAAATGGCCGCCCCCACTCTCTAGCCAGCGGTTCACCATCGCCCTCCATAGTCTTAAGCCCCTCGACCCACTCGCGGCCTAAGCCACTTCAAGCGCCACGCGCCCCTACCCTTTAAACGATTCCGGATGAGCAAAAATACCAACCAGGACACCATGCCGCAAACTCCAGCAGGCACTGCCGGTGACGCCCCACCCGCCCGCAAACGGGCTGCAAAAAAAGCAGCCCCCAAGGCGCTTGCAGAGGCGAGCCCCGAGCCCGTCATTAAAAAAACTGCCGTTAAAAAGATCGCCGCCAAGAAAGTCGCGGCAAAAAAAGTCGCTAAAAAGTCAGCCGCCGCCTCCGCAGCCGCACCGACTCCGGAGCCATCCTCACACGCCACCCCGGTTTCCAAGCCCGAATCTACTCCAGAGTCCGCGCCGCGCCCCGCGCGACCTTCCCGCGCGAAAATCATCGCCGCCGCGGCAAGCCCCGAACCGGTCCACAGCGAGCCACGCCACGAACCACAAGCCCAGACGCCCGAGAAGCCCCAGCGCCGTTTCGGCCGCGTTCCCGGCGGCGGCCCCGTCGTTCCTCGGGATGCGGATGAAGCGCGGCCGCAGGCCGTCCAGGCATCCATTCCTTTTCCTCAGACCATCACCCCGCCGCCCAATCGGGAAACACCTCCGCAATCTGGTGCTCCACGCGACCAAGATCGCCGCGAACGCCCGCCCCACGACGGCCCGCCACGCAATTTCCAAAATCGCGATGGACCGCCACCGCAGCGCGACCCTCAAAACCGTGACGGCCAAGGCCAACCACACGGCGGCCAAGTCCGAACCGGAGAAAGCCGCAGCAAGAAGCGCCGCGACAAACGCAAGCGCCGCAATGGCGAACGCCAGGAACAAGGCGGCCAAGGCCAACCATCCCACCCGAATCGGAACCGCCACGAAGGCCCGCCCCCGCAAGGCGGCAACGACTCCGAAGACCGCCGCCCCGCCCAGCTCAACGGCCCGAAAATCGAGGCCGACGGCTTGCTCGAACTCGCCCCGAAAGGCTTCGGCTTCCTCCGCATTCCCGGGAAAAATTTCGAACAAGCCCGCGACGACGTCTTTGTCACTCCCGAGATCATCCGGAAATACAACCTCCGTCTCGGCCAGTGGATCCACGGACTCTATCAAGATGGCCCGCGCGGACCGCAGCTCGTCGAGATCTCCCAAGTCAACGACATGCCACCCGAAGAGGCGGCCAAGCTTCCGCATTTCGACGAACTCAAGGCGATCAACCCGACCCGCCGCATCAGCTTCGAAACCACGCCCGAGCGCTTCACCACCCGCGTCGTCGATATCATGGCCCCCGTCGGTCGTGGCCAGCGCGGCCTCATCGTCTCCCCGCCACGCTCCGGGAAAACCACCCTGCTGCTCCACATGGCGGAAGCGATCCGAGAGAAATACGATGAAGCCATCCACCTGATGGTCGTGCTGGTCGACGAGCGCCCAGAAGAAGTCACCGAATTCCGCCGCGCCCTTCCTGGTGCGGAAATCTACGCCAGCTCCAATGACGAGCAGGCCCGCAACCACACTCGCATCGCCGAGATCGCCATCGAGCGGGCTAAGCGCCTCGTGGAAGCCGGAAGAGACGTGTTCCTCATCATGGATTCCATCACGCGCCTCGCCCGCGCCTACAATGGCAACATGAACAGCCGCGGCCGTGGCACCGCCTCCGGCGGCCTCACCATCGGCGCGCTCGAAGTGCCCCGCCGCCTCTTCGCCGCTGCGCGGAACACCCGCGGCGGAGGCTCCCTAACGATCATGGCCACCGCCCTGATCCAGACGAACTCCCGCGCCGACGAAGCCATCTACATGGAGTTCAAAGGCACCGGCAACATGGAGCTCGTCCTCGACCGCAAGATCGCGGAAAACTACATCTATCCGGCAGTCGACATCTTCAAGTCCGGCACCCGCCGCGAGGAGCTGCTGCTCGCCGACCACATGCTCCACAAGATCCACCTGATCCGCCGTGGCCTCTCCGGCCACCGTCCGGCCGAGGCCATGGAACGTCTGCTGTTCTTCCTGAAGAAATTCCCGAACAACCCGCAGATGCTACAGGAAATCAAGGGCTGACCTCCGATCTAGCAGCAGCTCGACCGGTGCCGCCGGACCTCGCTTTTCCGATACGCCAGTTCGGCAAACATCCCGACGGCGACGCCAGCCAGATACGCTAATAAATCGGGCGGATTGAAGGTGGAACCAAAGACCAGGTGTCCGATTCGCAGCGCGCGGATCGAGTCGAACCATGGAGCGTGATAGAGCTGCGAGAACTCAATCGCCCAGGCAAAGCCCAGCGACACGATCGCAAGCCGCAAGGGGGAAATCGTGGCGAACAGGAAGCCAAACCCGCAAAAGACCAGCAGCGCCCAAAGTGCATCCCCTCCGTATTTGGACAAGAATGGCGACAAGGGAATCAGGTGGGAGCGCCATAACAGACCGCCCAAGAGCACCAAAACGATTGCGAATGCATACCGTCCCCGACTCCGCCGCAGTGTGCTTGATGTCGAAAATGTTGCACTCATCCGGTCATTTTCACTCATCATCTCATGCCCTCTCACCAACGCACGAAGGAGCTCCAGGCACCCGCCACCACGGCACCAAGCGCGATCGCCAATGAGGCGATCCCCACTGTCGACTC